>JACKCO010000005.1 GCA_020633995.1 Campylobacterota bacterium
AATTTAGGACCTGAATAAAGGATCCAAGTTTGTTAACACCTTAAAGTGAATGCAATCCATTAAAGGATTGGATAATCTCCCTCGAAAGGAGGTGATCCAGCCGCAGGTTCTCCTACAGCTACCTTGTTACGACTTCACCCCAATTACCCTCTTCACCTTCATAGCCCCCCTCCGTTTAACCGGTTGGGTAAGACCATTTCGGGTGCAGACGACTTTCGTGGTGTGACGGGCGGTGTGTACAAGGTCCGAGAACGTATTCACCGCGTCGTTCTGATACGCGATTACTAGCGATTTCAACTTCATGAAGTCGAGTTGCAGACTTCAATCCGAACTTAGACGAGCTTTCTGGGATTTGCTCCACGTCACCGCTTCGCTCCCCTTTGTACTCGCCATTGTAACACGTGTGTTGCCCTGGGCATAAAGGCCATGAGGACTTGACGTCATCCCCACCTTCCTCCTGGTTTCCCAGGCAGTCTCGTTAGAGTGCTGAATAAACTAGCAACTAACGACAAGGGTTGCGCTCGTTAAAGGACTTAACCCAACATCTCACGACACGAGCTGACGACAGCCATGCAGCACCTGTGTACTCGTCTGTGTAAACACAGAACCCAGTGTCTCCACCGGTAGCAGGTACATGTCAAACCCAGGTAAGGTTTCTCGCGTAGTGTCGAATTAAACCACATGTTCCACCGCTTGTGCGGACCCCCGTCAATTCCTTTGAGTTTTAATCTTGCGACCGTACTCCCCAGGCGGGCCACTTAACGCGTTAGCTTCGACACCAACTTTGCTATGCAATGCTGACATCTAGTGACCATCGTTTACGGCGTGGACTACCAGGGTATCTAATCCTGTTTGCTCCCCACGCTTTCGCGCTTTAGCGTCAGTAATAAGCCAAGAAGCCGCCTTCGCTACTGGTGTTCCTCTTGAGATCTACGCATTTTACCGCTACTCCAAGAATTCCACTTCTCTCTCTTATACTCCAGCTTTCCAGTTTCAATTGCACTCCCCCGGTTAAGCCGGGATCTTTAACAACTGACTTAAAAAACCGCCTACGCGCTCTTTACGCCCAGTAATTCCGAATAACGCTCGCACCCTTCGTATTACCGCGGCTGCTGGCACGAAGTTTGCCGGTGCTTTCTAAAGTGGTACCGTCAGCCCCCAAGATTATTAACCTTGGGTATTTCTTCCCACTCAACAGAAGTTTACAATCCGAAGACCTTCAATCCTCCACGCGGCGTCGCTGCATCAGGCTTGCGCCCATTGTGCAATATTCCCCACTGCTGCCTCCCGTAGGAGTATGGACCGTGTCTCAGTTCCATTGTGACCGTACACCCTCTCAGGCCGGTTACCCATCATCGCCTTGGTAAGCCTTTACCTCACCAACTAGCTAATAGGCCGCAGGCTCATCCTTTGGCGGTAGCAAGAGGCCACCTTTACCCGTAAACGGGACTATGCAGTATTAGCCTTAATTTCTCAAGGGTATTCTTCACCAAAGGGCAGATTCCTACGTGTTACTCACCCGTCCGCCACTGTACTCGCCCCGAAGGACTTTCTCGTTCGACTTGCATGTGTTAAGCACGCCGCCAGCGTTCATTCTGAGCCAGGATCAAACTCTCCATATCTAAAATTGACTAGGATCCTCTATTCAGGAATTTTCCATATATATTTCAAAGAATTAACCAAATGACCAAGCTCTTAAATAAGGCCTCAAAAGGGCTTTATTCGTCGCATTTGTTTTGATCCATTTGATAGGTAAGAATTATACAGCCTTATTTTTTTTCTTGCAAGAAGAAAATTTAAGTTTTTATAAAAAAATTTCCCTTACTAGCTCAATAAGCCCAACACAGCACCATTTGCAACAATTCACACCATACAAAATACTGCGAAACAAGCTACTTAATATAAATAATTGACTATTCATCATTCACTTTAGTACGATAAAAATGTACCGGCGACTATAAAAAAAGTTAACCTTAGGAGACTTAACAATGAGCAAAAAGGGCGCTCTTAGTAGATCAAACAATCATAGCAATCAAATTGAACAACATGAAAAAGACGTAGCTCGTCAACGCTTTGAAAGTAAAAAGCGCAAGAAGGTGGACTCCCTTAATAAAAGAGATAAACGTCATATCAAAGGTAATTTCGAAGGCACTCACATCTATTCCATACCAAATGAAAATAAAAAGGGCCGTAAATTTTGACGCCAACCCTGGCAAGGCTTGATTATCGGCCGATTATCGTGTTTACTTAACATTATTGTAAGGGAATGCGTGCTCAACTACAAGCCGCACACTTCTTTCCTTTGTTAACTCATTCCATCACCCCCATTATTATAATTTAAAAACCATGCTGATAGACGAATTACGCGCTAAAATTAAAGAACATGAAGAAGACGTTGCCATCATTCAGGACTTTTTAAAGCAATCAAAGTCCCAAGAAAAATATGATGAGCTCTCAAAGCAAATCAACCAAGAAGATTTTTGGCAACATCCAGAGCGAACAGCTATATTAAGTGAATATCAGAACGTGAAAGATATCACCGAAACAGCAAATCGTATTCTTAGAGCGTATGACGAGTCTTTAGAGTTACTGGAACTCTTTAAAGATAACGAACAAGAAATTGAATCAATCAAACATGACATTTATAAGCTCTGCAGAGAAGTTAGCAAATTTAAGCTCCAAATTTTACTCGACCAAGAAGATGACAGTAAAGATTGCTACTTGAGCATTAACTCTGGCGCTGGAGGCACAGAATCTCAAGACTGGGCAGAAATGCTGATGCGCATGTACCTTCGCTTCTGCGAGCGGGAAAATTTTAAAGCAAGCATAATCGACTACCAGACAGGAGAAGAAGCGGGAATAAAATCTGCAACAGTTTTGGTTAAAGGCAAAAATGCCTACGGTTTTTTGCGTACTGAGGCTGGCATTCACAGACTCGTTCGCATTTCTCCCTTTGATGCAAGCAAACGCAGGCACACATCCTTTGCAGCTATAACGGTTATACCAGAGATTGAGGATGCCAAAATAACCATCAACGAAGCTGATCTTCGCGTTGATACCTTTCGAGCTGGAGGAGCCGGGGGACAGCACGTCAATAAAACTGAATCGGCCGTACGCTTAACTCACATCCCAACAGGCATTGTGGCCCAGTGTCAAAATGAACGTTCTCAGCTACAGAACAAGCAAACGGCACTCAAATTACTTAAAGCAAAGTTGGTTCAAAAGCAAGAGGAAGAAAGACACGAGCAGGAAAAATCCATCAAAAAGCAGAAAATCGAATGGGGATCACAGATTAGATCATACGTACTCCATCCGTATAAAATGGTTAAAGACCATCGCACAAATTATGAATCTCCACGCCCAGAAATTATTCTTGATGGTGACATAATGCCACTGATTGAGGCTTTTTTAATCTCACAATCTCAAACATAAAAAAATAATGTTCTTACAAAATTTACTCACTCACACTAAAAAGCTCATTGCTCAATACGCTCAAGCGAAAAACATTAAGCAAACCCCAACATTCATACTTGGTCTATCTGGAGGGCCAGACTCCGTTTTTCTGCTCTATATTTTGCATAACCTTGTGCTCAGCAATCACATCCGGCTTGTTGCTGCACATCTTGACCACCAGTGGCGCAAAGACTCTGTACATGACGCTACATTTTGTGAACAACTCTGCGCACAGCTTTCTGTTCCTTTTGTCAGTACGTCAATGAGAGAACTCAATCCACCCAGCATAAAAAACCGTTCAAAAGAAGCACAAGCTCGTATGGCACGCCGGTTCTTTTTCTCTCAATGCTTAGAAAAGAAAAACGCAGATGGCATTATCCTTGCCCATCACGCACAAGACCAACAAGAAACCTTTTTTCTCAGACTTATTCGAGGCTGCACTCTAGAAGGCCTATGTGCCATGAAAGAAATCGATGGACACTACCTTCGTCCGCTTCTCCACACAAATAAAAGAGATATTCTCGACTGGCTAGCACAGAACAACATTTCTTTTCAACACGATCCTACCAATGAGTCCAGCAATTTTTTGCGCAATCGCATTAGACACACTGTAATTCCCGCATTACAAGCATGTGATACACGATTTGATAAAAAATTTGCATCTAGCCTTGCAGCACTCAAACAAGAAAAACAGCTCATTACAAACATAGCGACGCAAACATTCAGCGATACATTCTTTTATGAGAGCAACAAACTGTGTGGTTCTATCTCTAAGCTCAAAAGGCTTGCGCCTATTTTGCGCAACAAACTCATTATAGAACTACTTATAAAACAGAAAGTCAGCTTTCACCCAAGCACTGGTCATCTCCACGAGATATCAAATTTTCTTTTCAACGGAATAAAATCATATCATCATGTTGGACAGAATTGGAAAATATGTAAGAAACAAGACTCATTCTGGATTGAGACACAATAGCTCTCTTTGTATGGCTTTCTTTTATCGCTTGGTACATGTTAAGCTTAAAGCGGTTAAAAAATGAGAGCTCCAGCCGTTGTGAATAAAGAAGATAGGAGAAAGAATAGATGCCAATCGGTTTGAATGAAGAAACTTTCTTCAAAAGACAACTCAAACGAATTAAAGAGCGCCTTGTATCTTTTTTACTCTTTTCGCTCCTTATTCACACGCTATTACTCTTTCTTGTCCTGGCTGTAAAATTTGCTCCCAAAACACGTTCCCTTGTAGAAGAGTTGAGCAAGTACTGGTCCAAAGAAGAAAGCACCACCAAAAAACAACAGCGGCAAGAACTGCTTGCAACACTCCAAACACTTCGCCCCAAACAAGACATGCCTGCAAAACTAACTGCAGCGCGATCAAAATTTGGATGGGTTATGTTTTCTGACGCACCCCAACCTCAAACACTAGAAATTCCAACCACAATGGATGGGGAGGTTGGAGCCACCCCAACACCATTTGCAACAGAAACTGAACCTACCGCAGACAACAGCCCCACACCTCCAGCCTCAAACCAAGCCCAACAAGCAAATCAAGAAGTAATGGCACAGGCCAAACAGCTAAGCGAGCAAATACAACAATTCACAACACAAGAAGCAGTAGCATTAAATCAATCAGAGCAACATAATCAACCAGATACTAAAACAGAAACACCGCCAGCGCAACTTCCCCCAGCGCCCCCTAATAAGTTTGTTGGACATGCCCCAGAAGAAGCATGCGAGCACAATGCCCCGCCAGACAAATCACTCAACCAGCAACACCTGCAAGTGGCTAAGCAACCAGCAACGCAGGAGCAAGCGCTTGAAAAAAGACAAACCAAGCAAAACAATGCGCAGCGCATCAAAGCCATTGAGCAACTACAGGCTAAGCTTGACAACCTCGCAGCATCAAAACAACAAACAAATGAGGTCAGGAAGACAGTTCTGCGTGGAGCACAAAGCGAAGAACCAAAACCCAAAAAAAATATTATCGCCCTAACCAAAGGTTTTGTTGAAAATATAAAATCTGATGGCGCGGATTTGTTGGATCGCGACGGAGATCCTAATAAGCGTCCATCGCTTGAAGAACTCAAATATTTTTCGTATGAATCAAAAATTAACTGGTGTCTACAAGCAGCATGGAAACAAAATTTTGCCTCAAAACTTATGACTGAAGCATCCGAGGGCAAAGCCGTTATTGAATTCACGATCGACGCCCAAGGCAACGTCGCAAGCAGTAATTTACTCTCATCATCAGGTAATCAGAAACTTGACAGTGTAATTATGAAAAACCTTCTTCTTGCGCAACCATTTCCACCGCTACCAAAGCATTTCCAAACAAACAGCTACACGACAGGCAGGGTTATTCACGTCTATCCAAACAAACTTGGTTTTTAGAGCATATTTAGAATACGGGCAAGACTCTCTAAAATATGCTTAATTTTGAGAAAGATTGATTTCATCGGCCAAGTTGTTATTATTGGAGTATTGTTGCAAAAGCTTAATGCTTGATCATCATAAAAAAGGAGAGAGCGTGGCAGAGGTTGTCATCCTCGGTGCTGGGCTGACTGGTTTGAGTACTGCTTATCACCTCGAGCAATACAACTGTTTTGATTTTAAAATATTTGAACAACACGACCGCCCTGGCGGTCTCCTCCGTTCAGTTTCTTCTGATGGCTTTACGTTCGATCACACAGGCCATCTTCTTCATGTTAACAATGATTATTTTCTACGCTTCCTTCAAACCGTTACCCAACTAACTGAGTTTAACTTAATTACACGTCAGTCTAATATTTTCACCCACAGTACAATGCTACCGTATCCTTTCCAGATGAACCTGCATGGATTACCAAGTACTGTCATTGCCGAATGCATCGAAGGATATGTTTCACGTACAAAGTCACGCAAAAAACCCACAACTTTCCACGAGTGGGTTTTGAAACATTTTGGGCACGGCATGGGCAAACACTTTTTCTTCCCATACAATCAAAAGATTCTGTCATACGACCTGAAAAAAGTGCACCCTTCATGGACCGGACGCTTTGTACCTCAAACAAACCTCAAAGCCATCATCGAAGGCGCTATAACTCCACAGGAAACCAAAAAGGTCGGATACAATAGCTCATTCTACTATCCCAAGCAGGGAGGCATTGAGTTTTTAATTAAAAAAATTAATGCACACGTTAAAACACCCGTTACACTCAATCACAAAGTTAGTCATATTGACACCCAAACAAAAACAGTATTTTTTGAAAATGGAGAACAAGAAAAATACAATCTTCTGATTAGCACCATGCCCCTCAACAATTTGCTGAAAACAACAAAATTCACATCGGGCAAAAATTACGCACAAGCAGAACAAAAACTCCTATGCAACTCGGTGATAAACATTAATCTTGGACTCTCTCAGAGCAACGTAGGAACAGGCCACTGGACATATTTTCCTGAAAGAGAATATCCATTTTATCGCCTTGGCTACTGGCATAATATTTGTAGCTCTTTGGTCAAGGCAAACTGTAGTGGAGTATACGGCGAAGTATCGTATCTCAAGCAAAAAACATCTCCACGACAACTAAAAGAACTTACACATCTGACAAAACAACTCATGCTCAAAACGCTTAATGTCAAGTCCAACGATATCATGACAGAAAAAATATTACACCTTAACCATGCCTACGTTATTTACGATCTTTGGCGAGAAAAAAACTTAGGCCGACTACTCGCAAGCCTGCAAACCGAAAACCTTTATTCCATAGGTCGTTATGGACAATGGAAGTACTCAAGCATGCAAGAAGCTGTTTTAGACGGCAAAACTATGGCTGAAGATATTTTAATGCTCCTTAAAACAAAACCCACTCAAATCCCGGAAGCACCAAAAAGAAAACAGCCAGAAACTACACGTAAGCAACCTTCGGTTTCGCTAAATAAGAGCACGATATAAATCTGGTAAATAACAAAAGTTCAACATACTTTAAGTACTGATAACGTAAAAAAGGTAGAGAGTAATGAAACAATTTGAACAGTTTTATCAAGGTAAAGAGGTACTTGTGACGGGTGGTGCCGGATTTATTGGCTCACACCTTGTTGAAAAGCTTGTACAACTGGGAGCAAAAGTATCAGTCCTTGATAATTTCTCAACCGGCAAGCTAGGAAATCTCACCTCGGTTGCTTCTTACATTTCATTACTCTGCTCAGATGTACGCTCTGCTTACAGTTGCATAAAAGCAACCGTCAATAAACAAATTGTTTTCCACCTGGCCTCATTTGTCTCGGTACCTGAATCAATTAATAATCCAAGCCTATGCCATCAAATCAATGTACAGGGAACCCAAAACTTACTGGAGGGATGTAAAAAAAACAATGTTGGCACCGTGGTCTTCGCCTCATCCTCTGCCGTTTATGGCAACGCAAAAAAACAATGTCACGAAAATGACACCCCAAGCCCACAGTCGCCCTACGCACAAAGCAAGCTCGACGGCGAAACTCTTTGCAGGGAGTACGGGCAGGCATATAACATTAATACTGCGTGCTTACGATATTTTAATGTCTACGGTGAACGCCAAGATCCAACTGGAACGTATGCGGCTGTTGTTGCAAAGTTCAGACAACAGCTGCTGTCAAAGCAACCGATCACCATTTTTGGCGATGGCACACAAACACGCGATTTCATTAACGTAGCAGATGTTGTTAACGCAAATCTCAAAATAGGTATGCTGCAAGGAACTCGTGGAGAGGTATTCAATATCGGTTCAGGCAGAAGTATTACGCTACTACAACTACTTGAGCAACTCGAACAAGAGCTCAACATCAAGCGAAGCGATGTACTCTTTCAGCCCGCACGACGAGGTGACGTTATTCATTCACAAGCAAACTGCGAAAAATATACGAAAATTCAGATTTAAAAAAACGTTCTTTCTACCCCCAAATAATATCTTGGTAAAGATGGACCAAACTTTCCATCTTTTTGCGTCTGCGGCCTTGGCGTTGCCATAAAAACCTGATATGATAAGCGTACTTTTAGAAAATTTCCTGATCTCATCTATGCCGAAGTGGCGGAATTGGTAGACGCGCTAGGTTCAGGGTCTAGTCCCTTCACGGGGGTAGGGGTTCGAGTCCCCTCTTCGGCACCAGTCTTATAAAACCTAAAAACTCCCATTCCTACCTTGAATTTTACCTCTATAGCAGATATACTCAACTAATCATCTTATAGAGATGGACTAAGATTTTATTCGCTTCTTTTTATAACTACCGTTACTTTTTTACAAAAAGACAAAGATATTATGGCTAAACGCGATTACTATGAAGTGCTAGGCGTATCAAAAGGCGCTAGTGCTGATGAAATCAAAAAAGCATACCGAAAACTGGCACTCAAGTATCACCCAGATAGAAATCCTGACAACAAAGATGCCGAAGCTAAATTCAAAGAAGCAACTGAAGCGTATGAAATACTCTCCAATGAGCAAAAACGTAAAACATACGATCAGTTTGGGCACGATGGAGTACAGGGTCAAGCTGGCCAGTACCATGACATGAATGATATCTTTGAGGGCTTTTCAGATATCTTTGAAAACCTATTTGGCGCTGGAGGAGGAAGAGGAGCTCGTTCACGCAAGCGAGGAGAACCCGTTCCTCAGGCTGGGCAAGATCTTTCTCAAAAAGTACACGTTACCCTGAAAGAAGCCTATGAAGGCTGCAAGAAAGAAATCAGAACATACCGCTTCAATCAATGTGAGCCCTGCAAAGGCTCTGGTTGCAAACCGGGTACAAAAACCACAACATGCGCTAACTGCAAGGGACAAGGCACCGTTTCTTTCAGGCAAGGTTTCTTTGCCTACTCACAACCATGTAACTCATGTTATGGCCAAGGATTTACCATTTCAGACCCATGTCCAAGCTGTCGCGGGCAAGCGCGCACGCAAAAACATGAAAAACTCACCATTTCTATCCCTGCTGGCATTTACAATAATGCAGAACTTCGCGTTTCAGGCAAAGGCGATGCTGGCGTTTTTGGTGGACCATCAGGTGACCTATACGTCGTCATTGATGTGTTGCCCGACGATAATTTTTGGCGTAAGCAAAATGATTTGTACACCGTACTGCCACTCAGCTACCCTGAACTCGTACTCGGCTGCACAACAAAACTAGAAAATATTGATGGGGAAAAAGTATCCGTCAAAATACCTGCAGGAACTCCCGTTGGCAAAGAAATACAAATTACTGGCAAGGGGTTTGCACAACTACGCGCAAGTGGCCGAGGTAATTTAATTGTCATTGTTCAATGTGCTATTCCGACAAAGCTTAGTGAAGACACAAAACTTGCACTCAAGGCATACGCTGAAAAATTATCTCAAGAAAAAAATAGCATGGGTTCAGGTTTTTCCAATTTCTTTAAACGTTTCTTAGGATAGCTGGGACCTGTTTTATACACCTTGTTGTACAATAGGAATTTTTTATGATAGGGTATACCGAACTTTGTCATAATCCCGCAAAATTCGTTTTTTGAAAGGCCACATATGTACAAAAAAGTACTTAGTTGTGCACTGTCTTGTGCTACGCTTTTGACATTGTGTCCACACAAGTCACTCCAAGCGTATCCCATTTATAGCAGTTACCTTGAAACGCAAATAAACAAGTATGCAAATGATTACCTTCGTCAGGAAGGCGTTGACAGCCAAACAATCCCAAGCAAACTACGCTGGGAGTACGAAAGCAACCTTGAAAAGGCAAGCAACCGGCTCAGAGAGTGCATCAGCACGTCCTACTTTGGATCGGTTGATGATGCTAAAGTACGCCAAGTAGTTAAGGAAGAGCTCGCCTCTTTTGCACGAACAATGCACTCTATCATTAAAGCGGAAGCCCTCGATATCAAGGTTACCGAGCAAGTTCACAATGAGCTTTTCAGCCAGGGGCTTACTCCCGATGATATTCCATCAGAACTTGTTTCTGAGTACCTTCAAATTGGCCACAAAGTCATGGTAAAACTACGCAATACTATGCGCGAGGACCAACGTACCTACGTTCGTATCAATGAGATAGAAAAAACTGTGCGTGATGAATTTGCTTCTTTTATCAGCTACGTGAAAAGCCTGCATACTGGGCATGGTAATTTTTCCAGTCACTTCAGCTTCTGGAATTGGATTTTTGGCCCAGCTATTGCTCAGCCAACTGCACCAAGCTATGTCTCGTCACAATCTGACCGCGTGAAACGATTTGAATTAGAAGCAAGGACAAAAGAAGCCGCGGAAAGAGTAATGCGCCTTAACTGTCTTGATCCAACCTCTCTATCCAATAGAGTGAGTCCAGACTATCAACGTAAACTTGACGTCATTAGAACACGTATGCGTAATGACATGAGCATTAACAACCGTGATTATGTTTACTTAGAGGATCTGGAACGTACAGCACGACAAGAACTGCAGTCAGTTATAGACAAGGCTACGTTCAAAAATGAAACATGCTCTATTTGTCTTGAGGGGTATACTCCAGGCGAACGTGTTGGTATTCTGAACTGCTCAAGTGCTCACGCTTATCATAAAGACTGCATTTACCCTTGGCTTGAACGTGATACGTCATGCCCACTTTGCCGCAAAACAAATGTTATAGTTGCAAAACAAGAAACAGTCCCTTAACTTTTTTAAGTAGCGATAAAAATGATAGACCTTCAGTTGCTCCGAAAAGATCCTGAACTCATTAAGAAGAGTATCCTTACCAAAGAGCCATCCTTTGACGTTGATCGGCTCATAGAGCTTGATGGCAAGAATCGACAGCTCAAAATTGATGTTGAGTCAATTCAGAAGCAAAAAAATGATCTTGCCAAACTTGGCAAACAAGGACTCACGCAAGAGATTAAGCAACAATCCATCGAGTTTGGTAAACAACTGAAGGTCAAACAAAAAGAACTCGAATCTGTTGAGCAAGAACTAAAAACTTTATGGCTTTCTTGCCCTAACATTCCTTACCCAGATCTGCCAATTGGTAACAAAGAGGCAAACAAGGTTGTTAAAACCATTGGTGAGAAACCAAACTTCAGTTTCGAGATTAAAAATCATTTAGAACTTAACGAAGCCTTGAAATGGCTTGATTTTGATACTGGAGCAAAAATTAGTGGTGCTCAGTTTGTTATCTACAAGGGGCTAAGTCTTAAAATCATGTACGCGCTCGTTCGTATGATGATTAAAAATAACACTGAACATGGCTTTCAGCCGATTCTGCCACCCTACCTCGTCAATGAAGAGACGTTGTACAATGCTGGAAACTTGCCAAAATTTGAAGGCGACTATTATCGCATAGCTGATGAAAAACTTTGCCTTATTCCAACATCAGAAGTTGCTCTGACAAATCTACATACCGATAGCATCCTGTCTACCGACGAACTCCCGGTACGTTATACATCGTGGACAAGCTGTTTTCGTAAGGAAGCCGGTGGTTACGGCTCTCAAGACCGTGGACTAATTCGCATCCATCAATTCGAAAAAGTTGAACTTTACTCATTGTGTCACCCAGATAAATCACCTCAAGAGCTTGATCATATGGTTAGTTGCGCCGAAAAACTCTTGCAACAACTCGGGCTTCATTATCAGGTCAGCATGCTTGCAACGCAAGATTGTTCGTTTCAATCAGCAAAAACATTTGATATTGAGGTTTGGCTACCAGGACAAGATCGTTACTACGAAGTTTCATCATGTAGTAACTGCACAGACTTTCAGGCACGCAGAGCAAAGATCAGACACCGTTCAGCTCACGACCAAAAACCTGAGCTCGTTCACACACTCAATGCATCATCTCTTGCTTTGCCACGTCTTGTGGTCGCATTAATGGAAAATTATCAACAAGCAGACGGTTCTATTGCATTACCTCAAGTACTGCTTGATGAGATGAAAACACTTTGGTAACAGATTATTATCATTTAATCATAAGGGGCCTGCTATGCTTAATGATGATATCAGGCATAAAGTTAAAAAAATTAAAATCCATACAAAGCGCTTGATGCAAAGCTCTTTGACAGGCGATTATCTTTCTGCCTTCAAAGGCTCTGGACTTGAGTTTGATCAGCTTCGAGAATACCAATTCGGAGACGATGTTCGTTTTATTGACTGGAATAGTTCGGCTAAAATGAACAAAATAATGATCAAACAATTTACAGAAGAACGTGATAGAACAATTATCTTGGCAATTGACCTATCAACCTCATCTCATTTTTCATCACAGCAAGATCTAAAAAAAGATCTTATCGCCCAGGTGGCTGCAACTATTGCCTTTGTTGCAAGCAACAACAAAGACAAAGTTGGCGCTGTATTTTTCTCAGATCACATAGAACACTGGATCGCTCCCGCTCGAGGGAATAGTCACGTTGGCAAAATTATTGAAAATATATTTTCACTTCAACCAAAAAGTAAACAAACAAACTTACAAGAAGCGCTTCGCTTTCTCATCAGGCTAAAAAAACGAAATGCTGTGGTTTTCATGCTATCTGACTTCATTGATGAGCTTGATTCTTATAAGAAGCTTTTGAATATTGTTCGTTATGAATACGACTTTATTGCCATGCGTATTTTAGATGAA
The DNA here is from genome assembly GCA_020633995.1 of Campylobacterota bacterium. Lineage (NCBI taxonomy): Bacteria > Pseudomonadati > Campylobacterota > Campylobacterota bacterium. Next base: position 13,006 of record JACKCO010000005.1, read on the forward strand.
TGCGAAAAAGCACTTCCCAACGTTGGGAAACTGCAAGTACAAGACCCCGAAACTGGCGGCACATATCATATTGACACATCGTTAAAGCAGCTTAATACCTTTTTGCAAAAACGCTTAATTGAGCAGAAAAAAGTCTTTGAACGATGTAAAATTGATATGCTTGATTTGCATATTGGCAGATCGTTTATCCACGTGTTAGTCAATTTTTTTCACCAACGTATACGAAGGCAGATCTAACGTATGAATACTGTTGAAAAAAATTTTTATGAAATCTATGACTACTACTACACTCCATTAACGCAAACAACGAGCTTCAAGGTTGTAAGTACTGTTCTCATTATTGCCGCTTGCAGCGTCATTGCATGGTTCTTATATAAACGGAAAAAAGAGGCAGAACTAACTCCCTGGCAGTGGGCTAACTTGGAACTTTCAAAGCTTAGTCCCGAAGCCTATACGAAGAAAGACGACTACAAAAAATTTTATTTTGCCCTTACGAGTGTAATAAAAAAGTACTTACACAAACGTTATAGTTGGTCTACGGAAGATAAAACAGATCAAGAACTGATAGAACTTTTGAGAAAACATCAATTTGATCCTACGTTGCTTGAGATGCTCGATGCAATTAAAGATGGTGCCCTGTGGGTTAAGTTTGCCAACGAACAAGCACTTAAAGCACAACTTGAAGCAGATCTTGAAACAACGCTGCAACTCGTTAAACAAACAACCCCAACAAAAAAATAGCTTCATATGAAAACGTCTTTTCCAAAGTACCTCTATCTTCACTGGCCGTTCTGCAGCAAAAAATGTCACTACTGTGATTTTGTAGCATTTGAGCAACACGAGCAATTTCAGGACGCCTACCACACTCGTTTACAACAAGAGGTTACTTCGTTTGCCAATACATTTGAGCCAGCAGAACACAAGCCACTTAAAACAATCTTTTTAGGCGGTGGAACACCAAGCCTTTATCCGCTTGATTGGATCACTGAGCTTTTTGCAACCATAAAAACAAATTACAACACGACCTCTCTGCAAGAAGTAACACTTGAGTCAAATCCTGCAGACATCGATGAAGAAAAACTTGACGTATGGCGTGAAATTGGCATTAACCGCCTAAGCATTGGGGTACAAAGTCTTGATGACACAGTTTTGTTAAAGCTAAACCGTCGACAACGCAATAAAGATGTTAAAAATGCTCTGCATCAAGCCCCTAAGTATTTTGATGATATTTCTATTGATCTGATACTGGGCCTTCCCGGCGTTAGCGAAAAAACATGGTGGGAAACATTGCACCAAGTAGTTGACTGGCCAATTAATCATCTTTCTATTTACTTTTTAACCATTCATGAAAAAACACCCCTTTATTTTAAGGTACAAAAAGGGAATGTACGTTTAGCCGACGATACATCACTGGTAGAGCTTTACCAAGACTCCATACAATTTTTAGAAAAATATAATTTCAAACAGTATGAAATTTCAAACTTTGCACGCCCCGGACGCGAGTCTATTCATAACCAAGCATATTGGAATCTAAAGCCCTACAAAGGATTTGGCATTGGCGCATCATCGTACGATGGATCTACTCGATCAATTAACACAAACAACCTTCAAAAATACCTCACAATAGACAAATCAGGTGCCTCAACCACTTCACAATCGGTAGAGATACTTAACCCAGAACAAAAAAGACTCGAGCGGTTCATGCTTGGCCTACGTCAAAAAAAAGGGATGGGCTTGCATGATATGTTATACTATTTAGATGTGAGTCAACATAAGCATTTTTTGTCTCGTGTCAAATTATTACAAGATCAAGAATTATTAGAAGAAAGAAATGGAATTATCGCGCTTACTACACGAGGGATGACGCTTGAGAACGAAGTGCTACTACAACTCCTATAAAAACATTATTTGTGTTCTATAAGTTAAACAACATTTTATATAATTGAGGGGCCATGGCAAAACATATAGGCGTAAAGCTGCCAGATGATTTACTCGAATATCTTAAAACTCAAGAGTGTTTAGGTATCCTTGCAACGTTTTCAGAAAAAGGCGTACCCAACACTACACCTATCCAATGCATTTATCCTAAAGGTCAAGAAAGCCTGTTACTCAGCATTCACAAGGACCATTCAGGTTACCACAACATGGTTTGGCAAAAAAAAGTAATGCTTTGTTTCCTGGGAAAAAATAACGTTGCCTATAGTGTTCTTGGACGAGCGGGCGTCGTTCGCGCTCCTTCCCACGTTCATCCGCTCATGAACATCGTTCGTATTGATATTATTGACATCAAGTGCGATCGATCAATTTTGGCAAAAGTTGAAGAAGGGGTTAAATGGAGTTACACTGCTTCTGAGGCAGAAGAATTAGTTAGAAGTCTCTACGCAGAACTCAAAGAGCTCGCTCAAACATTGTAAAAAGGAAAAGATGAAGGGAAGGTACTTGTTGCGTGACAACTTACGCTGTTTACTTGTTTTTGCGCTGTATACAACATACATCTCAGGAACAGAACCAGTCCCTGGTTCAACGCCTCCACCATTGCCCGTGCCGACCCCAATGCCTTCACCTTCACCTGTTCCGTCTCCTGGAGCTTTTCCTCAGTCCCAGCCGGCACCAGCACCCATACCAATGGCACCAGGTACTATGCCTATACCTACACCCCCTGGGCAGCCAATTGATACAACAACCCAGTTACCCGAACAACTAGGAGTGCAAGGCAACTGGGTTAAAAAGAAAAAATGGCTCATTGCAGCACAGGAGGTCAGTAATGAGACACAGAATCTTCTCATGCAGCTTGAAAGCTTGCGAAAAACTTTCAATCAAAGTTATGACACCATCGACAAGCAACTCGATGACTTCTATCAAAGCAACGGTATTGAACAAGGTGGAATTAAGGAACTTTTTGTAAGCATCCAACGCTATCTTGAAAAGAAACGAAAAGAAAAAATAGATAACGACACGACCCGAGCTGTAAAAACGCGTAAAAATATGCTCATTAAAGAAAGTGTTGATGAACTTGAAGGAGAGATGGGTTCATTACAACCAGAGCTTGAACAACTAAAACTAAACATGCAATCAATTGAGGAGTTGGACAAGTCGCTGACTGAACGCCTCAAAAAACTTGATGAACAAATAAGAATTGCATATGAAGAAGCTGAAAAATCAAAAGACACCATGCAACAACTTTGGGATGTGCTTGACGATAAAAAAGCACGTTCCATTTATTACGAACTAAAAGGTGGAACCCTTGAAAAAATCAAGCTCATTCACAATTACGTTAGCAACGAGTTGCAGCAAGATTTTAATAATGTTCTTAACACCATAAATACTCAAATTGCGGCTAGCCAAGGTGGTATCCAAAACCTTGAAAATAAAGGCTTGGTAATTCAAGACCGAGCTCAACGAGTTAAAGAGATTAAAAAAACTAAAGAACTCGAACGCCTTGAAAAAGAGCGCGAGGCACAACACCGTCACAGGCTTGAACTTGAAGAGCAGGCCCTAAAACATGAACAACAAGGGCAAGGTTCCCTTGTTAGTCAATTTATCAGCTATCTTTACGATTCATTTCTGGACACGATCAGTTCGGCCTACACAACAGTTGAATCATTGTTCTCAAGCCCTCAGTCGCAGGTTAAAAGACGTAAAAAGGCTCAACCATTACCTGAAGCTGGACAAGAACAATCTGAGAAGACAGTTACCACAACAGAAGTTGTCGCCGAAACAATGCCAGAACTTGCTGACGAAGAAATTTAAAGTTGGTTTAAAATAGCTAGTAACTGCCTCTCAATCATTATCATTTGCTTTCCTCTCAACATTCTTGTTACATTCGGTAATAAAATGATTTAATACTCTTGGAATTGAGGATTAAACAAATGAGAAGCATTCTACTATCATTTTTACTTTGTTCAAGTTTGGCCGTCACTACCTGGCATACAAGCCATGCTGATGATCTGCTTGAGGATGTACTCGAGCTCGACGAAGGAATGCCCAACATTGAAGATGAGGCTGGAGTGCCGCCTGATTCAGTACCTATGGCTCCTGCACCACCTGCTCCAGTAACACCATCGACCACTACAGCGCCTGATGCAAATGCAGTAGAAGAAAGTCCCTTGCAAAGTCCAGCGATTTTGCAGCTATCTGAACAACCAGCTCCACTCATTGCTAATCCTAAAGTATCCGCTCACTTTAAAAGATCTGACGAGGAAATTAATAAAATCATTGTTACGACAAACTCAATACGCAAACTACATCAGAATTTACATGAGTTAGTACGCGCTTTAGATGAAAGATTAGATAGTTTCTTTGCACAAACTGCCACGGACGTAGGGCAACTAAAAAAGTCAATAACCCCCTCAGCTCAGACTGAAGAAAAAGCTTTGAACAAGGAGCCACAATGAAAAAATATATCGTCTTAATTCTATCAGTTTTTTTAGCAGCGATCTCCACACCCGTAGCAACACTGTACGCAATCGACATTAACGCACCACTACCAGATGTTAACGAAATGCCCGAAGAATTAACAAATGAAGGGGCTCCAGGGGAAGCTGAGCCTGCTGCCACGCCATCCGCGGTCACTCCGCTTGCAGGCACACCTCTTGTCCCTGCTGCTCCAACCCCTCCTATGCCAACAGCTGCCACACCTCCAACATCTCTTCCGACTCCTATTGCTCTACCTCAAACCGATGCTACCGGCCTGTCTTTGCCAACACCAACAGTAACTCCCCCTTCCGCAACGGCTGCTCAAACAGTACAACCAACATCCGTGGTCCAACCCACAGAACAAGAAAGCGAACTGTCGATGCAACTTTCAGAGCAAGAAATTGAATCCGTCAAAGTTGGTATGGATAACATAAAAACTGCAGAACAAACGTTAAGGCAACAGCTCACACAACTTGATGAACAAGTTTATGGTGCACAAAACAGTTTAACTCAAGCTAAAAAATTACGCTCTGAACTGCTCAAAATTCAGGATGAACAAGAAGCCCAAACAAAGCTTGACGAGATAGCAAGCATTGCAACGCAACTCAAAACATTAGAAAATTCAATCCAAAATGAGATTACGCCCAACTTTCAAAATACTAAAAGTGAAATTGAAAAACAGGTTAATAGTCTGGAACAACAGGTTAAAGAACTTCTAATCAAACAAGCTTCACAAAAAACTGAACCAGAACAGATTCCAACGCAACTACCCCAGGCAGAGGAAAAAACAGCCGAACAAAATACAGAAAAACCTACGATTGCCCCTCCCCTTAAACAACATCCAACCATTATACATTACGTACTTGCACGATGCGCCGATGTCTTTTATGAGGTCGGCAAAATGGCAGGAAGCGCACTCTCTTATATAATCGACGCACTCCCTGGAACAAAACCAGAGGGTAAAAAAAAAACAGTTCTAGTTGATGTCCCCATGGCAACAGATCCCGAAAGAGACGATAAACTCGAAAAAAAAATGCAAGAGTGGACCACCCTGGTGGATGAGCTTGAGGCTCATAAAGAAGAACTACTTCAGCAAAAAGATGAAGTAGAACAGAAAAGCAATATCCTTTTAAGAAGTATTGAACAAAATACGTTTTTAAATAGCCAGATCACGCTTTATAGAAAGCATGACCCACTCGATACATCAGAATATCAGGAGTGGAAGCAACCAATCTTAAAAATTTTTAATAACGTCCTTGATGTTGGCATTGTTTTAACCCGTTACAGCGTTACTATCTTAACCACCGTAACACACGGTATCCTTACAGCAATCGGTCGTGTTGCACGAGACGTCAAAACACGTATCGAAAAAAACAAAGAAGATGCTGCCATCGAGGTGGTCCCCGAAACGCTTGAAACCATGCCTGCTACAGAACCTGAACAACCTGACACTCAAATCATTACTACTCAACCTGCAACTACAACTCCAGCTGAAACTGTACCATCAACAAGTCCTATTCCCCAACCAGGACAACTTGGCATTGCACCAACAATACCAGCAGAGCCTGTAGCTACAGAACCGATGGCCAGTGATGATGATATGCCAGCACCTCTTGAAGATTCAGGGTTGGAATGAAGTAAAACATCCAGCTTACAAAATACACGCTTTTACTCTAGACTTAAAAATGATTTTACTCTTAAAAGAAAAGGGACGAGTATGAAAAGCGTGATTTTTAGGCTCTATGATATCCGTGGCATTGTTGATCAAGAACTCATCATTGATCAGGTATATGATCTTGCCCGCGCCATCGTTACCAAGATTAAGCATAAACACCAAGGCATTAAACAAGTCATCGTAGGACGTGACGGAAGATCTCACTCGTCACTTATTCATCGCCATGTTTGCAACGCTATCATTGATAGTGGGCTTGATGTCATTGACATTGGCATTTGTCCGACCCCCATTGTCTACTTTGCAGTGCATGTCCTTGACATTCCCACAGGGCTTGTTATCACAGCGTCACACAATCCCAAAGAATACAACGGCATTAAAATGTGGGGCATTGCTGGTCCTCAAATTCAGGAAATTCGTACAATCTTTGAAGAAAAAACATTCACCCCTCTTGCCGACAACAAAGGTAGCATAATCGATAAACCTATGATTGATGACTACATAGCATACCTCGTCGAGCAATTTCCTCATTTAGTCGGCAACAACATAGGCTGTGTAATTGACTGTGGCAATGCCACAGGGAGCACAGTACTACCTAAACTTGTAACCGCTATGAAATGGAAAAATGTAAAACTACTTTATGACCAGCTTGATGGCGATTTTCCCCACCATCATCCAGATCCAACGCTTCCCGAAAACATGCAAGATGTTGCTCAGGCTCTTACCACAGATAGCTCACTTGAACTAGGCGCAGGCCTTGATGGTGATTGCGATCGAATGAATCCGATGACCAAAAATGGCACCTTGATCCCAGGGGACAAGGTTTTAGCTCTATTTGCAAAAAAAGTAATTCAGGACATACCGGGCGCCGGTATAGTGCTTGACATTAAGGGATCGGCTAGTATTATGAAGCTTTTACAGGAGTGGGGAGGAAAAGCTCATATGGCTCCATCAGGGCACACAATGATTAAACAGGCCATGGCAGAACAAAAAGCTCTTTTGGGCGGCGAACTGAGCTGTCACTTCTTTTTTCACGATCGTTATTTTGGCTACGATGATGGTATTTACTCCATCCTCAGGCTGTTTGAAATTATACAACAAGAAAATAAACCACTAGAAAAACTCCTAGAACTACTACCCGATACGCTCAACTCTCCAGAGTTTCGCATTGAATGTGAAGGTGAGGAGAATAAAGCAAAAATAGTTGATCACGTAAAAAGTGTTTTTGCAGCCCGTAATGATGCTGATTTAATAACTATTGATGGCGTTAAAGCTCACACACCCTATGGCTGGGGCCTTGTTCGAGCATCCAACACTCAACCAGTTATCAGCCTACGCTTTGAAGCTGAAAACGAACAAAATTTAAAGCAAATCAAACAAGATTTTGTTGATGCACTCACACCATACTATGACTCCAATGAGTTAAGGGAAAAATTTGAACTTTAAAAATATGCTTGGCCTGCACCTTCGTTTAAAAGACTCTATATCATCTCTTGCTCGGGAAGCGAGCTCGTACGCTATTCCAATTTTTCAATTTTTTCTAACAACGCAAAAAGACGGTAAATACATTCCCATTTCAAGAGATGATTACAAAGAATTTAACCATCTTCGCCAAAGTTTTGATCCTGCGCTCTTTATTCACAGCTCCTACTGGATTAACCCATCAAGTGGAAACAAAGCATGCCTTAATTCATCAAAAAAACTTCTTACCAAAGAAATTAAAACTGCAAATAGGCTGGATATTCCTTACCTTGTGCTTCACCCAGGCTCAGCAAAAGGCTTTACCGGTGCGCAAAAAGATTACAAACAAGCTGGCATTACAACGCTTGCGGATACACTCAACAGTGTTTTAAAGCATGAACCAAATATAAAAATCCTATTAGAAAACACAGCCCATGGTAACTACTCAATTGGCAGCGATCTCACTGACTTTGCAAAGCTTTATCAGTATCTTGATAAGCCCGAACAAGTGGGATTTTGCCTCGACTTCGCCCATGCATATGCCTACGGTTATGATATTTCAAAGGTTGATGAATTTGTTGCCTTCGTAGAGCAAAACATGCCCCTGGAACATATAAAACTCATACACCTTAATGACACAAATGAAACTCACGGCTCCCAAAAAGACTCTCACGCAGCTCCAGGGGAGGGCAAGATAGGATCTACAATACTAAAGCAGTATCTCAAGCATGAAAAGCTCAAAACCATTCCACGTATCGTTGAAGCTCCCGTCATGAGTGAAACTGATACCCAGAAACTGCTCAAAACCCTTTATAAATGGTAGCGTTTGCAATTTCCTGTACTTCTTACTATGCTATAAGGACATGTTCAAAGCAGGGATGGGTTTTCTTTATTACAATAAGTAAATAACAATAACACATATCGGGGAGGCTTATCTTATGAAAAAGCACATCAAATATGTTCTGATTGTTGCAACGCTAGTACTTTCCAGTCAGGCTGAAGGATTTACACCGAAAAGTAAAACTGACACGTATCTTGACCTACTTCACAAAAAGGCTGAGCAAATAGGCTCAAGCACGAGTAAGGCACTCAAAGTATTTACTGCTCAAATAGAAAAGGCAAAAGATGAATTAGCCCACTCTGGCAGTGAATTTTTCAAATCATTTTGCACAGACGCGCAACATCATCTTGACGGAATCAAGGATGAATGCGCTCAACACATTGAAGACCAAATAAAGAGCAACGTACCCTGGATAAAACAGGCTTATTACGGCTCAAACAAAGAAATATTCAAAGGCGTCTGCGCAAAGCTCCCACTCATTCTTCAAACTACATTCTCGAAAAACAAGGAACAGGTTGAGAAGCTTGCCGGTGACATCGGTAAAGCGGTAACAAAAAGTTTGGGATCTAAAACAACAGCATCGCAGTTTTCTGCTGCAGAGATTAAAAGCAACCGACAGCTTATTGATAAGCTCTTTAACTCTGACGATGGCAAAAAAATACGCCAAAAGTTAACTACCGACCTAACAAGCCTTTACACATACATCTCAGACTTCCAAGTCATTAAAGAAAATCAAGATCTTTTCTCAACAAAAAACAAAAACATAGTCGAAACAAAGGTCATTCCAGACCTGTTTGATAGCTTTGCAGCTCACTGTAGCAAACAAGAAATTGAAGTCTTCTTCAACTTCATTAAATGCTTTGTAGAACACAATATCATATAAGGCATTAGTTTTGACAAGAGTTCTAAAATTAAAGAATGTTTTGTTGAAAGCTTATATCTCCTATATCATTCTGAATCTATTTCAGCATCCAGAGAGTGATTTTTCATTTTGTCTGAATGCTGATCCTAAAACAATCCTCTGATCAAGTCAGAGCTCACGGTTCAGGAATACATAACAAAGTTTCAACACAAAAAGAAACACTCCACCTTAGAATGCAACAAAAAAAGCCGCTCTTTTTAGAGCGGCTTTAAATTTTTTTATATATCAAAAGCTTTTAGATGCTCTCGATACGAAGAACCGTAATCGGCTGTCTATGGCCCGTCTTTGTACGGTGCTTTTTACGGCGCTTAAATTTGAAAACAATAACTTTGTCGCCCTTGGTGTGTTTCACAACACTCGCTTTAACTGCAGCACCTTCAATGTACGGCTTACCAAATTCAAATTTGTCTTCGCCAGTCTTTTTAAACAATACCTCAGAAAAAGAGATCTCGCTTCCAGCATCGCCCTCAAGCTTTTCTACCGCAATAGTTTTTCCTGGAATAGCCTGGTACTGCTTGCCGCCAGTCTGAAAGATAGCGTATTGGTTAAACACCGGTTTTTGATTTTGTTCCATGGTTTATGTCCTTTATGCTCAAACACGTATGTACTGATCGTAATGAGACTGAATTATTTGTCTGAAAAACTAAAAATCGGCCCACATCATAGGCCTTTCTTAGGCTACCAGGCCTAGACATAAAGTCAAGAAAACACCGCTTAAAAGCCACTTACTGAGCTAGCAAAAATCCTAATATGAATAAATAAAAGCCTCTTTTTGTATCAAGTCGCTTTTATGATACAATTGCAAGAAGTATAGTCAGCTCGGTGCCAGGCAAGTCTGGCGCAACTGAAGGTATTACAAACTTAAAATCACATACTATCACAAAAACTGTAGAAGCCATGAAAAAACATATTCTCTTATTTTACAAGTACGTCGATATTGACAATCTCAAAGCCATTAAAGACTGGCAGCTTGACCTTTGCACACAACTTAAGCTAACTGGTCGTATTATTTTGGCCCACGAAGGCATTAATGCCACGGTCTGTGGAGCTCCTGACGCAACGGACGCCTACATTAATGCAATGAATGAACATGAACTGTTTGGCGGCATAGATTTTAAGTGCGATGTGGTCAGCGGTAAATACGACTACTTCCCGAAGCTCTCGGTAAAAATAAAACAAGAGATAGTTAACCTAGGGATCGATCCTACAAAAGTCTCAGCAAAAGAAACCAGCCAGCATCTCACCCCGCAGCAAGCACATCAACTCATAGAAGAGAATGACAAGGACCTTGTCATTCTAGACGCACGTAACAATTATGAATCAGCCATTGGCACATTTAGCGGTGCCATCACACCAGACATCAAGACATTTCGTGAGTTCCCGGAGTACATCGATCAAAACCAAAGCGAGTTCAAAGATAAAAAAGTTCTTATGTTCTGCACTGGCGGCATTCGCTGCGAACGCGCAACAGCCTACCTTTCAAAACAAAAACTCGCCAAAGAAGTATATCAGATTGAAGGTGGCATTGTTCGTTATGCTCAACACTATCCAGACGGATTTTTTAGAGGTAAAAACTACGTTTTTGATGCACGTGTTAGCGTTCCAATAACCGACGATATCTTGGGTTCATGCTCCCTGTGCAGTCAACCGTGCGACGAGTACATCAACTGCCGCAACGCTTCATGCAATAACCATGTCATAGCGTGCCAGCAGTGCCAAAACACATACAACAAAACATGTAGTAATGTTTGCAAAGAGTTACTGGAGCAAAAGAAAGTCGCTCCACGACCTGAACGTAAAACTGTTAAAGCCGTAGTTTAACAAGATATCCCCCTACAGGCATTACAATTTTGAAACCCATTGCTGCTATTTTTTGTCGTCATCCCCGACTCCGATCGGGGATCTCCGTTTTATAGCCTTTGTCTGAAGAGGCTCTGGCATAACCTGCTATTTTTAACGCAATGCCCCAGCACAGACAATAACAAGTCCCGCAAATGCTACAACCAGATAATTAAAATAACGATCAATAAAACCTTCTATCTGAGGTCCCCACATCCAGGTTGCACCGGCAACCAAATAAAAACGAGCAGCACGGGCAATCAGCGAATACATAATAAACGGAGCTATTGGAAGCCGACAAAAACCAGCGGTAATGGTAACCGCTTTGTAAGGAATTGGGGTAAAGCCTGCAATGAGCACTGCCCAATTTTGATAAAATCTGTATTTTGCAACCGCGCTGTCAAATACCTCTTGAGAAATAATCCATTTCAAAAAAAATGGTCCAATGCTGCTCCACAGCACTGAACCAATAAAATATCCGAACACACCACCAATAACCGACGACAACGTCGCAATGGTAGCATAAAAAAATGATCGCCGACTGTCCTTGATGCAAAATAAAATGAGAATCGGGTCGACAGGAACAATAAAAAACGACGCCTCAATAAAAAAGAAAAATGCTAACCAAACCACACCGTAACGTGAACAAGTTTTCTGACACATCCAATTGTACGTACGTCGAATCCAACCCATCATGACCCTACTCCTTTTTCTTTGCGTTTTTTAGATTCTCATTTTTATGATAATGACCCAGGTAGTCTTTTGGGGTATTCATTGCCAACCCAATAATAACAAATTTCATCGTCCCCAAACCCACTTTTTGGCTTGACAAGGAAACACTTGAGTCTAATCACTACTGCCCCAATCTCGTCACCCTGGACCCCGATCCAGGGTCCATTTCTAACAGCCAAGAATTCATTTATATGTCAATATGGATTGCGGGTCGGAGCCCGCAATGACGAGCTTAAGTATGCATATCTCTTTTTCTTATAATAGTCACAAACTCCAACGGATCGTTCTTTTAAGGAGTCCGCTCCTCTATAAAAACCTAACATCCAACTCGTTCTTTAATGTACCCCTCAAGTTGGTCAATGGCAACCCGTTCTTGCTTGCATGTGTCGCGATCACGCACCGTCACGGCCTGATCATTTTCGCTGTCAAAATCATACGTAACACACAGTGGAGTACCAATTTCATCTTGACGACGATAGCGCTTACCAATAGATCCACCAGCATCAAACTGCATAGATAAGCCAGTTTTTTTAAGATCTGTATATAATTTTTGTGTCTGTTCATTGAGTTTGTTGGTCAACGACAATACCGCAACCTTAACTGGCGCGACTGATGGATGCAACGATAGAACCGTTCGCGCCTCGCCATCAATAACATCCTCTTTGTATCCGTCAAAAAGTAGTGTCAAAAACAAACGATCAACACCAACAGAACATTCTACCACGTGTGGTGTGTACGACTGCTTTGTTTGCTCGTCAAAAACAACCAAATCTTTGCCAGAATGTTTGGTATGTTGTGATAAATCATAATCAGATCGATGTGCAATGCCTTCAAGCTCTTTCCAGCCAAATGGAAAGTTGTACTCAACATCGTCACAGCATTTTGAATAGTGAGCAAGCTCATCAGACTCGTGAGGACGCAAGCGCACACGCTCTTTGTTCAGGCCAAGTGAGTCATAAAAATCACGTCTTCGCTCACGCCACAGCTCAAAATATTTGTCTGACTCATCTGGATGACAGAAAAACTCAAGCTCCATCTGCTCAAATTCACGCATGCGAAAGAGAAATTGTTTCGGGGTAATTTCGTTACGAAATGCCTTACCAATTTGGGCAACTCCAAACGGAATTTTTACCCTGTTGCTCGACATAATATTTTTAAAGTTTACAAAAATAGACTGTGCTGTTTCTGGACGCAAATACGCAACGCTGGTTGCATCAGCCAGTGCTCCCAGCTGTGTCTGAAACATCAGCTGAAACTGACGTACATCAGTCCAATTTTTAACACCACATGACTGACAACCCTTTTCAAGGTCAAGCTCATCAGCACGAAATCGCTTTTTGCAGTTCAAGCAATCAACCATCGGATCAGAAAAATTGTCTAAATGACCTGAGGCTTTCCACATCGCCTCAGAACCAAGCTGAGCTCCATCAAAAAACAAGACGTCTTCAGGATAACGGGTTAATGACGTACGCCATGCTTCTTTGATGTTTAAGCGCATTTGAGCGCCCAACGGACCAAAGTCATACACCCCGTTAAGGCCAGAGTAAATGTCGGCAGTCGGATACACAAACCCTCTGCGTTTACATAGAGCTACAATTTTTTCAAGCGTTACGCTACTCTGTGTTGCTTCAACGGTATGAGTAGTTTTTTCTTTTTCAAGAGATGGAGAGGACATAGCTATCCTTGTATGATTTTAAAAGACTATACGATCGATAATACGGCTCGTGCGAACTCGCTTTCAAATGTAGCTTTAAATCAGCCTATTTGCAAGGGGTGCAAGGCTACCCCAATTAAACATCTTACTCGTCATGCCGGGCCCTGTCCTCTTGCTTGACAAGGGGATGCGAGCCAGTATCCATGGTAATACTCAGGTGACAGAATGAGCCAGTCAGATACTATCCAAACTAGAAAAATAATAAAAAAAAGAACAACACGTTCAAGAACCAAAATCTAGGGCCGAAATCGATCAAGCAACGCCAATATTAAAGCCAAACCTTTTTCAGCAGACAACGCAACATAGTCGGCAACAGCATCGTCATAAGCTTGTGCAATTTTTTTATGAGCACGAAACATGCCCCGCAACTGTGCAACTTCATCAACCGTGACAAGACCAACCCCGTACATGCTGCTTAAAATTTCACTTTCCTGGTGTTGCAAAGTCCTGCCCCCATGCAAATTCACACGGTAACACTGAAAGTACTGCATAAGTAGACTGAATGTATATTTGTATCGACAAATCACACTATCACGCAACGTTCTTTCCCAAACATGCCCATCAAGCTGTCCCAACACTTTGCCTGTAGAGCCCAATCGCAGTGCCCAACGTTGCTGCTGCCTGCGTCAATGTCTGATGCTGAGTAATAAGTTCTTTCATAGGCCTTTTTCTATACGATGATAAACAAAAAACATCTACCAGCAAGGACTATAACACACTCCTTATAAAAAAAGAACGGCCACGACATTGCTGCCATGGCCGCTGCATAAAGCGCAGTAATTACTTACCGCGCTTCTGCCCCCCGCAAAATGATTTTTTATTTACTCTGTTTTATTATTAAAAGAAGCTACATTTTTCACTTGGTGAAGTATAGCTCCCTGCAAACTGCCAACCATATACTCCTTTCCAGTACCTGCCTTATCTTTATATTCTTGCCCAGTGTGATTAAGATTATAAGGCTTTCCTTCAATCCACTTAAAACATGGCTCTGTTTGATTACTTGTTTGACTAGCGTTAAAACCCTTAAGTATTTTCGCAAATTCAACCGCAGTCAGAGTAGCCTGAACAAGAAGTTCCACTTTTCTAATTTTTTGCTGAGCAAAATAAAGATTATAAAGTATAGAAACATCTCCAAAGGACTCATCTTCCTTCAACTTTACCGCGTCATAAAAACTTGTAGGCTCTTGACAAAATTGATTCAGCGTCACGAGATTTTTAAGTTTATTTCTGGTGTCTAGTGAAACTTTCTTCTCTAAAGAACGCTGACTATTAAGTAGCCTTGCGTTAGCACTCTTTGCTGTGGAAATACTGTGAGCGAGTGTAGAAAAATCTTGTTCTACTATACAGCTCATCTGCTTCTGACTTTTTTGACCTAAAGTAGTTACTATTGAACCAATCACCGTTTTAAAAGGTTGTTCCTTAAAATCATCCTGCCCCTCTAAAGAAATGTCACATTTATCAAGGGCGTCGTGTGTAAACAAAATATCGTTACTTGCTAGTAAGGCGTTAAACTTTACATAGGCTTCACAAGCTATTTGATTTAAACTTTCTGCTCTACAAGCAACTGTTTGCTGATACAAAATCTTGTAAAAAATAAAGGCTGGCAAAGCAAAACACGCAAAGGAAAACATTTTAGGATGATCTTTTATACAAGACCCAAGCCAAGTAGACAAACCAAAATCTTGCTTGGCCACATCATCTTTAAGCCACGAAATTCCAACTTTCATTACTTTCTCAGGAGCAAGCCATTTTCCGAAAGATTGGGCAATATTCTGATAAGGTTTATCTAAGTACCATTTCCAAACTGCTCCACCAACGAACGCAGACCAAAAGGTCGGATGTGAACTTTTCAAAAATCCATTATTGTCCCATGGCCAGGAAAAAATATTTCGTACATACTCAGAGGCTTTTCTTTGCTTCACTTCATGAGCACCATACCCGAGCTCTGTATCATCCATAGCACACACACGACCAACCGGCCCAGCCGCAAGGCCAAGCGCCAAAGCCATAATGATCATTTTTTTCATGATATATCCTCCACTAAACCTTCACATTAATTGGGGTTATACAGGCTTGCATTGCTCTGAAAGTACACCGTGCACACGTCGCACAATATTTACAAATCAAAACAATTTTAATAAAAAACATTAATCTATATTCACAATTGTAACACATTCAATATTTTGCGCAAACGCGGTGAGTGTGGTATGATGAGCAAAAAGTACAAAAAATGGGTTTTTTTGAGGTCAAAAACTAACAAATACATTGATCTGATCGTACAATATCGCCGCTAAAAAATGTTCAAATTTTTTACTAAAAAACACGGATACCTATGAATTCTTTTCAAATACGCAATAAATTTCTAGAGTTTTTCGAAAAAAACGGCCATACCATCGTACCAAGCTCATCACTCATTCCAGCGCAAGATCCAACCTTATTATTTGCAAATGCTGGCATGAATCAATTCAAAGACGTCTTTTTGGGCAACGAAAAACGCTCATATACCACCGCAGCAACAGCACAAAAATGTGTCAGAGCTGGCGGAAAACATAATGATTTGGACAACGTTGGCTTTACCCAGCGTCATCTGACCTTTTTTGAAATGTTGGGCAACTTCTCGTTCGACGATTATTTCAAAAAAGAGGCCATCCAATTTGCGTGGAACCTGCTCACCAAAGAGTTTAACTTTGACACCGAAAAAATGTATGCAACCGTGTTTAAAGAGGATGATGAGGCATATAACATTTGGAAAGATGTTATCGGCCTAAGCGAAAGCCGTATCTCAAAGCTGGACGAAAAAGACAACTTCTGGCAAATGGGCGACACAGGTCCATGCGGTCCATGCAGTGAAATCTATGTAGACCTAGGCCCAGAACGGGGCTGTGGCAACACTGACTGCAAACCAGGCTGTGACTGCGACCGCTTCATGGAAGTCTGGAACATGGTGTTTATGCAGTATAACAAACAGGAAGATGGGACCCTTGCCCCGCTGGGTATGTGCGGTGTTGATACCGGCATGGGGCTTGAGCGCCTATGCGTTATCATGCAAGGCAAAAACAGCGTTTATCAAACCGACCTATTTCAACCACTGATCAAACGAATTGAAAAACACACTGGCAAGTCATATGAGGCTGCAAATGCTCAACTCAAAGCGGCATTTCACGTACTAGCCGACCACGCACGCTCAAGTGCACTACTCATTGCAGATGGCTGCTCACCGTCAAATGAGGGGCGTGGCTATGTCCTACGCAAAATTATTCGTCGTGCTGCGCTTTTTTCACAAAAATTATCCGCCGATCTTTCACTGTTTGTTGAGGTGGCAAAAGAGTTTATAGCCTACTTTACACCGGTATACCCAGAGCTCAAGACCAACGAAAAACTCATTATCACACTACTTTCAGGCGAAATTGAGCGCTTTACCAACAACCTTGTACAAGGCGAAAACATTTTTGCCACCTACATGGCCGAAAACAAGGCAAAGGACATTGAACAAATTACTGGCCAGCAGGCCTTTAAGCTCTATGACACCTACGGTTTTCCGCTAGAGGTTACCATCTTGCTCGCACAAGAAAATGGCATGAAAGTAAACATCACAGCATTTGAGCAAGAAATGAAAAAACAAAAAGAGCAGTCACGCGTTCAAAAGAAAACGGCAAAAGAAGATCTGCCCCAAGTTGAAAATATTATTACCGAATTTATCGGCTATCAAACAACAGAATGCAAGAGCCCTGTTGTGTTTGTTGACCATAAAGACGACTACTCATGGATCATTACAGAAAAAACACCATTTTACGTTGAGTCTGGAGGACAGGTCAATGACACTGCAACCCTGACCGTCAGAGATACAACATATCCTGTTCTTGACCTGGTTAAACTTGGCGACCTACATAAACCAGCTATTGCAGCAAAAATCGGCAATGCCATTGACGGAACAGGTCAGCGCAGCGACATTAAAAAAGACGATGTCGCACATTGCCTTGTCGATGCACAAATTCGTATAAATACCGTTAGAAACCACACCGCAACACACATGTTGCAAGCAGCTCTACTGCAGGTGCTTGGTCCACAAGTAAAACAGGCTGGTTCCGTGGTTAACGACAAATATCTACGCTTTGACTTT
Organism: Campylobacterota bacterium; assembly: GCA_020633995.1. NCBI lineage: Bacteria > Pseudomonadati > Campylobacterota > Campylobacterota bacterium. The sequence goes on from JACKCO010000005.1 coordinate 30,723, forward strand.
ACTCACCACGAACCAATGAAACCTGAACAAATTGCTGCCGTTGAAAACATCGTCAACGACAGGATTCAAGAAGATATTAAAACAGAGGTCATACACACCACGCTTGATGATGCAAAGGCGCAAGGCATCATTGCTTTCTTTGGTGAAAAATATAATCCCGAAAGCGTTCGTGTCGTCAAAATCCCTGGTTTTTCAGCCGAGCTGTGTGGCGGAACGCACGCTCCCAGCACGGGCATTATCGGTAGCTTTAAAATTGTTAGTGACACAGCACTTGCAACTGGCACCCGCCGGTTAGTTGCTATCACAGGGCCTGAGGCCGTACAGACATTTCAACGCGACTTTAACACCGTCAAAAAACTAGGTGAGCTATTTAAGGCTAAGCCTGAAGAGGTGCTTGAAAATGTTGACCGCCTGCAAAAACAGCAGCAAGAAACACTGAGCATGCTTCGTCAATGTAAAAAACAACTCCTGAAAGCACAAATACCAACCTTTAGCAAACAGCTAACCACCGTTGGCAAGGTACCACTGCTCACACTTGAGCTAGAAGATGCAACCCCAGATGAGCTGCGTATGATTTGCCAAGAAATAGAAAAAGAGGCGCCTGGTTTTTACTTTATTTTGAACAAAGACAGCCAGGACAGTAGCCGACTGAACTTTTTGGCTTACACCAGCAAAGACGTGGCACAAACGGTATCACTTAAATCGCTTGCTACTGAGCTTAAGGAAAAGTTCAACATGCGCGGTGGTGGCAGCCCTACAACCATTCAGGGCGGCGGCGTTGATGTTGAGGCCGGTGCGGTTAAAGCTCACATAAAAAATTGGACTGCTGGTTTGTAACCAAACTTAAGTACATGGACAGTGGTGAGACTGGTTCGCCACTGTTCTTTGAGAATTTTTATAAAACCATCTTCTTGTGTCTTCCTGAACTTGTTTCATTGCTGGCCAAAGTGTTTTGAAAAACTTATTATTCATCCAAGTAATAACAATAAAAGGGTCATCCCCGAGGCCCATCGGGGATCTCTGTTTTATGATATCTTTACTCAAAAACTAATTATTTATACACAATTTCTTTCACCTTCAATTTTCTAGATTCCCGATCGGCGTCGGGAATGACCCAAGGGGGAATGTGTATCCCACTAAAAAAAACTTATTTCAAAACACTTTGGACACTTGTAAACCATGTACTCTGACTTGATCAGGGTATTGCTTTAGGTCCAGTCCTCAGTCACGTAAAACCGTTACCACCCGTTTGCTATCAACTTCACTGCACTCCTGACCGGTAAACCAGTCAATGCTCACCTCCTGCAAACGAGGGTCTATGTAAAACTGTTTTGTATACGTTGGGATCCCTTTATGCATGTTCACCCAAATCGGCAATGCCGTTTTACTTGCATAAAAATAATTTCCTAGGCTACGTCCATCGTCACGTCCAATGTACAGCGCTGTTGAAAGCTCTGGCGTTGCGCCAATAAACCACATACTCGCAGCACCATTAGTCGAGCCAGTCTTGCCAATCGTCTGCGTATCAAGCCAGTCATTGCCGTAGCGCGTACGAGCATGCTTCATGCAATGGGTAAGCATGTTAACCATCTTTGAATTCAGCGTATGGTCAAGGACTCGATGCTGGACACCTTCGTGTTCATACAACCGCTTACCAGCTTTATCTCTGACGTGTTCAATCAAATATGGCTGCACATACACGCCATTATTTGCAAACACATTAAAGGCGGCAACCGTTTCTTCAATCGTCGCTTCAGACGTACCTAACGCTAATGATGGATATGGCGTTAGACAACGCGCTAAGCCAAATTTTTTTGACCACTCACAAACACGCTCTGGACCAAGTTCAAGCAAAAGCTTGATGGTGATAATATTGTTTGATTTTGCCAGAGCTCGCACCAAGGTCATTGAACCTTCAAATTTTTTGTGCCAATTATTTGGCTTCCACATTTTGCCGGGACTAATTTCCATCTCAAGCGGCTCGTCAACAAACACGCGCTCCATATTAACACCATCATGCAAACCACATGCATACAAGAATGGTTTAAATGCTGAACCCAACTGACGGGATGCCTGTATTGCACGATTAAATTGCGACTGTTTAAAATCAACACCACCAATCATAGCCCTAATGCCACCAGTAGTTGTATCAATGGTCATAAGACCACCATTAATTTGGTTACCATGTTTTTGGCGCAGCTCATCGAGTTGGTCAAGAAATGCTTGCTGAGCCTGCGCTTGCACCGCACTATCCAAGGTAGTTTTAATAACGAGTCCCTTTTGATACAACACATCCCTGCCCCACTGTTGTTCTGCCCAGCTGCGAACCCACTCCTGAATATAGAGCTTAACATTGCTACTCACCGCCAAATCATCAAGTTCAAGCGGAAGTTCTCTTGCTTGTTGCCAGCGTTGCTCATCAATAAAGCCAAGCTTGCACATACTGGCAAGAATTATATTTCTACGTTGCTGCGCACGTTCAATATTATTCAGAGGAGAATAAAAACGCGCCGACTTTGCTACAGCAGCAAGCGTTGCTGCTTGTTCAAGTGTTACCTGACTTACTGACTTATTCCAAAAACGCTTACACGCCGCCTGCACACCATAAATGCCTCGGCCAAAATATAAAATATTAAGATACAACTGCAAGATCTGCTCTTTTGAAAGTTGACGCTCAAGTTGAAATGCAAGCCCAACCTCCCGCAACTTACGATGAAAAAAACGCTCATCCGACAGAAACATACGTCGTGCAAGCTGCTGAGTAATCGTACTTGCACCTTGCACAATGCGCCCTCGCATACAATTTACTATGACCGAGCGAAGAATACCTCGCAACGAGATACCACAATGTGAAAAAAAATCATGATCCTCTGCAGCAACAAAGGCTTTAACCAAGACATCTGGAAGTTGATCAAACGTTACCGGATCACATTTTTCTGCTTGAAAACGAGCTATGACCTTTCCATACCGATCAAGCACAAGCGATGGCTGAGCCTCTTTGAACAGGTCAAACGTATTAACGTCAATCCAGTCGGGACTCAAAAAATAAACAAGTCCGCCCAAAACACAGCAAATACTTATGTAAAAGCAGCCTATCGTAAAACGAAGGTATGAGCGAACTAACACCTATTAACCTGTTAGAAATGAACAGCAAACTGACCACCAAAGGTATGGGGGTTAACCACACCACGCCCCGTAATTGGCAGTTTATAGAAAAGACTCATTTGTGGTTTTAACCAATACTTTGATTCTGTCATAAAGTCATAACTTACCTGAAAAATAAAATTATGGTGGTTCCACTCTTTGAGCGAGTTTGCTGTGTTAACAATGATGTAGCTAAAATCATCAGACTTTGGAGTTAGGCGATCATCGTCATGTTTGACATATTCGTATGCAACTTTGGCTGACAAGCCACCTGCAAAACGAATTGCCTGTAGGAATAAATAAAATTTCCAGGTTAGACCATGGTTTTTTGTTGCACGCCCTTTGTTTAGCAACAAAAATTCTGTTTGACCTTCATGTGTTTTGAGTCGACGTATGCGTGTGTCATCAAAGAGAAGCAAAAACTCAACTTCACCACCAAGACGAATATCATGGGTAAAGTCTAGATCGAGGGCTAAGGCTATCGGCATACCCCAAGCACCGTCGTTACCAAGTGAAAAACTGAGCGCTTTGTCCTCGTCACGCTCAGCACCAGTCGGAATTGAAAGACCAAGCTTAAACATGAACGTAACATTTTTCAGATGCTCTTTGCTTTGACGATATTTTTCAAACCAGTGTGCCAAAATAACTAAATCTCCAACACCAGTTTTGTCCCACTCGCAAATGTCCAGACATCCAAGCTCTTGCGCTTTCTTTTTAATGTCATCTGTTAAAAAGTCACACACAATTTTATTGCGTGCATCATTTTGACAACGATTAATCTTAGTCATGCAAACATCTTCAACCTTGGCGTAGCGAACAGGTAGATACACACCCAAACCAAAACGGCCTGGAATGCCACCACTTTTTGGCATTAAATAGGAACCGTGCAGTGTTACATCAAGCTGTCTAAACTTACCAGTCATACACAACTGTCCCCAGTAGTCAGTCACACCGTTTGAATCAAACCGATCAAGAATTGGCTTTGTTTTTGACGCGTCACATGGTAATGGTTTTCTGATCATGTCCACGCTAGACTGCGTGCAATCAAATATTTGTAGTACATTCGTTTTATCGCCATTATGATCTCGGCCTGAGCTTGTATCACCGTATTCAATGTGCGCACCAACTCTAAAACGTGTGTCATCATAACGGGGTAGCCGCCAGTGCGGATCATACGGCGGGAAAAAGTTTGTTGGTGCAAACGCTTGCACCTGACCGGCAATCAGTGTACCGATCAAAAAAGCTAACCGTACATTTTTGTACTGTTTCATTGCTGTCCTTTCATCGAGCTGGCATCATTACTGGTTTAAACGCACGCCCCAATCACCGGGAACAAGCAGCGCGCCTGAAGCTGGCTCTCGTACCACACGCCCAACAACTGCAGAACATTCCTGATTAACATCAAGCAGTGGTGTTAGCTGGCGTGTTATTGTTGGTAGCGAAAACGCATTCATATTTAAAAATTCATCATGTTTAAAATCACGTGGAAGCGTGTGAAAAATAAAAGAACCATCATTGGTAATATTAAAACGATATTCACCCAAACTTAAAAATGGTCCCTCTAGCATATCACTATTTTTTATTGCTTTAATTGAGTTTGTTCCTAGAGTAAGCGCTCCATCGACATCAAAGCGGTACAGTTTACCGGTATTGCATGACGAGTCAACTTCAATAACATAGACATTGCCTTTTTCACTTGCCTGTCCACGTGTTTGCGAAACATAACTCATCGGAGCAAGCACTCCAAGATTTTTGCCATTGACCGTCACCGGTTGTGCTGTCGGATTGGTGCCAAACTTTGTTGCAAACAGCCCTTTGGTTGTTGTCAAAATTCCTCGGCTGTTGTCAGAGCTTCTTGCCTCACGAATTGGTAAAAAGTCACTGAGCAAGGCATCAGCCGGTAAGTTAGTCAGTTGTAGTTTCTCTTCGGCAAGTACATTTGCAGGACTGGCAAATTTAGCTACGTTCAACTCAACTGCAAACAAACTGTCCATGGTCATAACATACAAGTACCCATCACGCGCACGCAGGCGTGTGGCGTAGGTAAAGCTGTTACCCGCAGTTGATGGGGTCAATTTTTTAAATACAAAGTTGCCTTTTGGAAAGCCACCTGCGCTCAAATTAAGTAGTCCTGTTACTGCGTCCCAACCTGCACCAGTGGTAGCATCAGCGAGCACAGCAACACCATTAAGTCCTGAAACAAACAACCAGCCTTCGCCTGTCCCCTCAAGACGAGCAACCTCAACACAGGTGAGCGGTGCAATATCTTTAAGCACTTGATCATCAAAAACAAAAATGTTTTGGTCATCGCCTGAGGTATGGTAGGTTTTAACCGGACTGAAACGTCCACTTTCAAATTTACCGGTTTGAATCAGCGCAAGCTTATTAGTGCTGATGGCTGCAACCATGGTAAACCGCCCCTTGTCAAAACCAGGTGTCTGGTCATCAAATGCAAACAACTGTTGCACGCCACACGCGCCTGAAGAAAATATACTGGCAAGCTGACTGCTCAGGTTATGCTCCTGTCCATCTTCGTTTTCAGGACTGAGCAACTCACTGCTGCCCCAACCCGTCACGCGTGCAGTACAAAAATCAAGCAGCTGCGTCGGGGTAGTATGCGAGTCTGTAGTCAGATAATAAAAGTTGCCACGAATACGGTCAATGCCCATGCCTTGCACGCGACGCACATCACCCATCACACGTGTCCATGGAGTCCATGCCCTGATAAATCCGTTACAGTCAAAGAGTGCATTGCTTTGGAAAATACCTGACGTCTGATTATCAGGACCAATCAGGGTCACATACACCGCATCCCCTTCAACATACAGATCCTGCACGTAGGTTCCGTCAAAGAACTGGGCATCTTTACCCACAACCGCTGGTGCGTCAGTATCTGCAAGCATGTTGTCAAGATTAACTGGCGTGTCCATGGTAGTCGCTACAGGCACTTTTGTTGGGCCCACGCCTCGCAATTTACCTTTTTTGGTCTCGTCAGTCTCACTCGTGTCAATAAGCGGCAATGCATAAATTTTATCGCGCGTCTGGTCGACAAACGTGCTTGCACTGCCAGAGCCAAGCTGTGCTTGTGTTATACCCTGGGCAATCAGATAACTTTTACCTGTGCTGGCGTGCATTGTTCGCACGCGAGGAAATGAAACACCCACATCAATATCGCCATCTGTTGGGTGAGTAGTTGTGTTTGAGAGTCCGTCAAGATACGCACCTACAATGCGATTAAAAATATTTGTCTTGTCTGCAGCAGTATTGTCGTAAAAATGTGCACGTGTCACGTCTTTGACAAACGGCTCAATAACAAACATTTCTGGGTCAGTAGCTGTTGCAGCCACAAAACGCCCAACAAGCAACCCAAGTACTCCACCTTCTTTACTTTGGTCATCACGACGGACCCCATTCAGGCCGATGTACAATCGTCTCAGCCTGTTATCCCAATGTAAACTTGCACCGCTCAGCTCAGCGCGCGCAATAATGTCATTGACTGGCGCTGAACTTACAAAGGCAACATGTCGATCATTGGCCACATTATCGGGAAACTGAAGCGTTTCAATTCTTCGTGCTCTTGGCATGTCACTGCTAGAAACACTATCAACATCACGCACACTTAGTCCAGCGCCGCCACGTCGAGCAAGCCCAATGCCGCGCTCTACACCATCAGCAGCATTTGTTTGGGTTGCAAACGTCTTACCATTTTCAGAAACAGCTACAAACACCGAGTTGTTGTCAAAAACTACTTCATTGGTAGCAGCGATAGCAACTGCTTCATTCGTTTGATTTCCAGCAGCATCACTAAACTCTGGTGAAATTAAAATCATTTCATTGCTACACAAGTATGCTTTTGTATCATTTTGCAGCAACACTGCAGGAAACTGTCCGCCAAACAAACTCATGTCTGTGACAACATTGCCTGCAAATGCCTCACCTCGATCAAACGGCTCAACCAATACTGTACGCCTGCCAGCAGAATCTGGACAATCGCCCTGACGAACACGTGTCAGTGCAAATCGTTTAAGATCGGCATCCACAATCATGCTCTCAGTACCAAAAAATAATGTTGGCTGAGGCTGAGCTGCGTAGACAACTTTGCCAAATGTCACCGTCTCGTCCTGTGCTGTATTTTGCACCTTTTTACCAGGAATTGAACGCTTGGCCCCAGCTCGCTGTTTTGTTTGCTTAGTTGCGCTTGCAACAGTTTTAGGCCTACTCACAGTTTGGCCCACACTCTTTTGCTGTTCAAGCGCTTTCTTTTCAGCAGCTTCACGCTCAAGTGCAATTTGTTGGCGCTGCTGCTGGGTCAGCCGCACAACGGTCCCGCTCGACGGCCACACACTGCACGTGCTTGCGCTCAGCATAAGAACACTGACAATGGCCACATATTTTTTTCTCATCTTCACAAAAACTCCTAATGAATATACACAAGTTCTGGACCCCCGATCGGTGTCGGGGGTGACCCAAGTTTGTTGCCAATTATTTATTCACGCACACGTACGCCAAACTCGCCAGGAATGTACACCGCGCCCGAGGCAGTATCCAAAACAAATTGCCCTAAGTGCAGTCCATGGCTCATCAACAAATTTAAGTTAATCGCACTGTTGGCATCATCTAACTTTGCAAAATCACTTTCACACGGGCTGAGTGCTGCATATTCGGTTGTGTGCGAAGGCAGCTTACCAAAATGTCTACCGCGACTGAAACAATCTAAAATTCCTGATACTTCTTTTGTTGCTGGCTCGAAAGTGCCGATGGTATAAAACTGATCGGTGGCCGTTCCTAAAGATTGATAATTTTCTGTAAAATGCGCAAGCGTTCCATCACCTGGCGCATTAAAGCGATACACGCTCAGCGTTTTTCCGTCAAGGCCCAGCGCATAGGCATATAAATTGCCATCAGCAAAAATACCATCACCGGTTACAAAACCACCTCGCTTGAATGAAACGAAATCAAGTTTGAGTACCGGTCCAAGACTAAATCCAGCAACGGTCATACCCGCCTCATTGGTAAGCTTTATCTTTTTAAGTGAAACCCCTGATGAATCAGTTGCGCCATCATTCACATCAACTTTCAACAGACCTTTTGATGTTGCTAAGGCAAACTTGGTGGGTCCTGCATTAGGTCTGCCCAATGGGAATATATCAACAAACACATCAACATCTTCTATCAATAAAAACGCATCCGTAGACTCATCAGCTGTTTTAACCGTTACCGATGCACTGGTCAAGTCAAGCAACTGCACCACGGTTGGCGTTGCGCTATCAGTTACTTTAAACAACTTGTCGCGCGTCAGCACATACACAACAGTATTTCCGTCAACATCTCCTCCACCGATAATGCGACGAACATCGGTAATTGGGCTGCCATTAAATTGAACTTCGGTATAAACACGCGCTCCACCCATGAGAACACTTTTCAGCAATGCACCCAAGCCACCTACATAAAATGTTCTATTTCCAGCAACTCGAACATAGTCTAGAGCTGTCACTGGACCCATTTTATCTAAAACAGTCTGGCCTTCGTCGATAAAAACTTTTGTACCCCCTTCAAAAGCTGCAGTCGGAATAAACACTGCCGTTGGATCAGTCGTGTCACGAACCCCTGCAATTACTTCAGCAATACGCCCTTTTCCGCCAACATACATTTTTGACTCTGCAGGATTTTTTACAGCATTATCAAAATCGTCAAAAGCTGGTGTTTCATGGTCAAAATTGAACATGGAGTACACACCTTCGTCCATCTCAAAAAAACTCAACGCATTAGATAAATACATTGATGTAAAACTGTTTTCGGTTCCGCCATGCAACGCATCTGAACCAACACTCCAACGTGTCATTTTGACAGTGTTAATGTCACTACCGGTTGACGCACCACTTTGAGAGGTCAAATAGTGAAAATTGCCAGACATTGGGTCAACACCAAAACCAAACACCGCGTCGGTACTGCCCATAGCACGCTCCCACGGTGTCCATGCTCTGATATTTCCATCAACATCAAAAATTGCACGACTTGAAAAAATACCACGCTCTTGCAGCTCAGTACTATCACGCGTACCTTTGACTGAAATATAGACAGTATCGCCCATTACCTTCATGTCGGTTATGGTGGTAACAACATTTTCATCTGTTTTTGCCAGGTCATGCGAAATATAACTGTCATTAACACCAACTTTTGCTTTTTTTGAATCTGCTGCCACGCTCAAATCAGGCACAGCATTAATGATTCCCGCTGTTTGATCGTCAACACCATTATTTAAAGACCTGACCGCAATCGCATACACCTGTTTTTTCAACGCATTCATTCCGTCATCAGTTGTTCCAACACCGCCGTTGACAATGACATAGTCTTTGCGTGTACTCGTGCGCATCGTTCTGACATGAAACACCGATGCTCGACCATTTGCAAGACCATTAAAGCCAATGATTCTATTTGCTGTCCCATCAAACATACCTGACCAATCAAAAGTATTCCCGCCAGTGTTTGGATCCATAAATCCGTCTGTGTTAACTGCCGCACGTAAGATCATTTTTTTATTACTATCATTACCATCAAACAATCGACCAACAAGCAAACTGGTCACAGCACTGGCACCACGCACATCGGTCAGCCCCACAAACAAGCGTTGTAGCGTCTCGGACCAATGAAGTGAAACACGCTCAAAAGAATTAACCATGCCCGTATTAATCGTAGCAGCAGACCCTCGTGCAACGGACGCCTCACCAACTGCATCATCTGGTGTTAATTTAACCTTGTATGCGCCACCAAGCGTGTTACTGCCAGTACCCGCATCAATTTGCGTCACGGCTGCAGCATCAACCTTAAGCAACGCAATTCCTGAATTTGTCTCGCCAAAAAAAGTTCCACCATTTGGTCTGACCGCTGCAAACAAATTTCCCGTTGCTCCAGTAGCGGCAACGATGCCAGCAGTATCAGCATTAGGCGTTGCATCCTTGAGCACTGCACTTTGTAGTACTTGTGTGCCACTTGCAGGCTTACCCTCCTCAACACCATCAATAACGACATGCAGCTGAGTACTTAAAGCATCGGTCACTACCAGCGGTTTTTTGTCTTGCGTTAAACCAAGAGCATTAATTTTAGCATCGTAGAGTGGATTATTTTGAGCATCAGTCCTATTAAGTGTGGTAAACTCTGGAGCAATAGCTGCAATGTCTACAACCCACACGCCATTTTCTCGCTTGAGCTGTGCACGCGATAAAGAATTTTCAGTCGAAGCATTTGCGGCACCCAAGTAAAATCTATTACGCCCAGCAAATGCGGTTTTATCAAACACAACACTTTGTGCACTGACAGCACGTACACCATCAAGTTGTTCAAGTACTGCACGCTCTTCAGGGCTCAAACTTAACTGATCAAGTTGGGCAGCACCATCTCGTGGTGACAATGACGGGTAGGCTTGACCGCTTAATGCAGCCTGAGCATCGACAATGAATATTGATAAGAAAAATAGCAATGAAACAATTTTGTGCATCTCTAGTCTCCTTTACACCTTTTATAGCACACTTTTTATTTTTTTACCCCAAAAAGTAGGACTTGATGCCATACCAGCGACGTGTAAAAAACATCAACAGCATAAGCGCAAGACCAAGCCCAATTGAGATAAAACAAAATCCAATTCCCTGAGCAAAAAACGCAAGTATTTCAAAACGAACAATGACCATCAACGCCAACTGTAAGAGTGACCAAAACAAAATGCTGCCAATCGCCAACTGTATACCAAAGCGACTCAAAAAACGGGCATAATCAACAATATGAAAGCGAAAATCATGGCGTGTATGTAAAAAGTATAAACATGCAGCAGTCATACTTGCTGCAGCAATACCATTTGCCGCTGCAATGCCCGCAGCACCAAAAAAATACATACCAACAATGTCTCCAACAATGTTGATAACCGCACACACACCAGAAACAAACGATGCTGATTTAGTATCCTTAAGCGCATAAAACATGTTCAATAAAATTTTGTTCAAACACAAAAATACAAGTCCTGCACAGTACAAAGCCAAAAGCCATGCGCCCTGCTGCATCTGCTCAGGGGTCCCCTTTTTACCAAGCAAAAACGTAAACAATGGATGCGCTATGTACATGAGCAACATCATTGATGGCACAATCGCCCACGTCACAAATTTGGTTACCTCAATCAAATAAAAACTCAGACGGCGCGGTGCATAGAGCACCAGGCGAGAAAAATGCGGAAGCAAGATGGTTGAAAGCCCTATAGCAAATATTCCTAACGGAATGTTCATAAATCGAGCGCTGTAGTACAGCAATGACACTGAGCCTTTAGGCAAGAAAGATGCAACAACGCTACTAACAAATAAATTAATTTCAAACACGCTTACCCCAAGAAAGCAGGGCAAGAATCTTGCAAGCACTGCCTTGAACGACTCTTTTGCTTTTTGCGTAAGCGGTGCAAAACTAAAATCAAAATAAAAGTAGGCAAACAGATGGCTCAAAAACTGTATAAACGCTGCAACAACAAAACCAACGCACAACCATTTGGGTACAAGATTAAATGTCAAACATGCCGCAAGAGTACTGATGACAACAATGTTAATGAGTGCAGAACCTGCTGCAGGGATAAAAAAATGGTTAACCGACTGCAACGCGCCAGTAAGCAACGCACTACTTGAAATGAAAAGCAAAAATGGAAACATAATGCGCAAAAATGGTACTGCTGCGCTGACCTGTTCTACCCCAAACCCAGGTGCTATAATTTTAATGACCCATTCGGCTTTGAGCAGCACAAACAGATACATACATAGCACAATACCTTCAAAAAACAAAAAAGCCTGCGTCATCAAGCTATTTGCCGTTTGCTTTTTGTCTTGCTTGACAAGTTTGACAAACTCAGGGATAAAAGCTGCGCTCAAAGCACCTTCTGCAAAAACATGTCTGAAAAAATTTGGAATTTTGAATGCCATGACAAAGGCATCAGAAAGTACCCCCACACCAAAGTAGCGTACCAGTAATGTTTCGCGTATCACACCTAAAAATCTACTAAAGAGTGTAAGCCCACTTACTTGAGCCATTTTTCCAAGCAGGGCTTTTCTTTGCTGCGACATGTCTCCCTTTTCTTAAACACTATGAAGAAATTTGGTTTTATTTACATGTAGACATGCACAAAAGCATAAAGTAGTTACTAATCCTTTGCAAGAAACAAATGACCATTTTCAAGTCTGTGCAGAGTTTGCATTTTACCGTAGACCGCATTGTCATGGGAACAAACAATAATTCCAATATTCCAACGTTTTTGAGCGTGCAGAAAAAGATCCACTATCTTTGCTGCATTGTCAGCATCCAAATTTCCTGTAGGCTCATCTGCCAAGACAAAAGCTGGCTTATTGATCAACGCACGTACAACAGCAACCCGTTGCTGCTGGCCTCCAGAAAGATTTGTTGGATTTTCATCCTTTCTCTCCAAAAGACCTACAAAATCAAGCAACTCACAAGCATGGCTATACACATCGCGCTGTTGCTGCCCTTTACACATTCCAGGCAACATAATATTTTCAATTACTGAAAGTTCTTTGAGCAAATAATGAAATTGAAACACAAAACCAATAGATGTATTCAGAAATTGGCTTTTTTGCTTTGCCGACATAGTCTCAAGGTTGCAATCACCAAACGAGACCACTCCTGTCGTCGGCTGATCAAGACCTCCCAACAAATGCAGCAACGTTGACTTACCACTTCCTGAAACCCCAACAACGGCATAGCTCACGCCTTGCTCATAAGACATAGAAATATTTTTTAGCACCTGCTGTGCTTGCATTCCCTGACCAAACTCCTTGGATACATCCGCCAGAGAGAGATTTCTTTTTTCCGACATCTCATTTTTCCTTTTACAACCAATTCAATTTCACCATCTTAGCAAGAACCTTGCACGGACTCAAAAATTTTTTTTATGATAAATGTAACACTTGCTAGTCACACATTAAAAGTTTTTGACATTACAAAGTAAAAAAAGAGCACAGCTTCATGTAAAAAACACATATAAAAAATTCATTCATAAAGGCATTAAACAAGGGGGGAGCTAATGGATAGTTCTAAAAATGCCTATTTTGGGGTGGAAGATATTCCAACAATTATTCCAGTCATACCAACAATTGATGTGGTTGTCTTTCCACACATGGTAGTTCCGCTCTTGATTCTTGATGAAAAAATCATCAAGGGAGTCGAACACACCCTGGCATCGTCAAAAAAAGTTCTTTTACTTGCAGCGCAACAACAAACATCAGGATACCACGGTCCGATTGGTATACAAGATTTATATAAAGTGGGTACCGTCGGCAACATAATGCGCGTTATGAATTTACCCGAAGGAGGCATTAAGGTCCTTGTACAAGGTATTTGCAAAGCAAAAACAGAAGAAATAATTTCTGACCAAGATTTTTTACAAGCACAAATAACCGTAAACCAACAAGAGGAAATAACACCAGAGACCATGCCCGAAATTGAAGCTTCTATAAAAAATATTTTTAGCTCCATAGAAAAAATTACTGCAACAGGAAAAATGTTTAGCCCCGACTTTCAAGCAATCTTATCTCAAATTCAAGACTCTACCAAGATCGCTGACTTCATACTCTCGCACTTAAACCTAAATGTTGGAGAAGCGCAAGTCTTACTTGAAAAAGAAAGCTTTAAAGACTTACTCAACGGCATTAACGAACATCTGCAACGTGAATTTGATTTAAACCACATGCAAGAACGCATACGCAACAACACAAGGGAGTCTATCAATAAGTCGCAACGTGAGTACTACTTACGTGAGCAACTTAAAGCAATTCAAAAAGAACTTGGTGAAGAAGGTGACGCAGACACTGAAGACCTTAAGCGCAAGCTATTTAGCCTACCGCTTCCACAAGAAGCAAAAGTTGAGGCACAACGACAAGTAAAACGCCTTGAAAAAACAGCGCCCGACTCAATGGAGGCAACCGTCATTCGTAACCACTTGGACTGGATTTTGAGTATGCCATGGGGCAAACTAACACAAGATAACAATGATATTGCCCGTGCTAAAGAAATACTTGACCACCACCACCATGGCCTAAGTGATGTCAAGGAACGTATTTTAGACTTTCTCTCCGTACGTTTTTTAAAACAAGATTGCAATGCACCAATTCTTTGCCTGGTTGGCCCACCTGGCGTTGGCAAAACATCACTCGGTAGTTCTATTGCCGAATGTTTGGGGCGTAAGTATTTTCGCATTTCACTTGGTGGGGTTTATGACGAATCTGAAATTAGAGGCCATCGCCGAACCTATGTTGGTGCATTGCCTGGCAGATTTATTCAGGCAATACGCAAGTCAGAAAGTTGTAATCCAGTCATCATCATTGATGAGATAGATAAAATTGGCATGTCAAACCGTGGTGACCCATCATCAGCTCTGCTTGAAGTACTTGACCCAGAACAAAACGGTTCATTTTATGATAACTACTTAGGCATTCACTTTGATCTTTCAAAAGTTATGTTTATCGCTACCGCAAACGATGCGTCTACCATCCCAGGACCACTTCGTGACCGTATGGAGGTTATCACGCTAGCCGGGTACACACACGATGAAAAGCTTGAAATAGCTCAGCGCCACTTAGTCAATAAGGCGCTTACCAACACTGGTCTGACAGATAGGGGCTTTACCATCGATGCAGATATCATTAACAGCATTATAACCAACTATACCCAGGAAGCGGGGGTACGTGACCTAGCTCGCAACATCCAAAAGCTATGCTCAAAATTTGCACGCTCGCTTGTTGAGAAAAAAGAACAATTGGCTTTCACCAAAGACAATTTAGAAATATATCTTGGCCCATGCAAAAATCGCACCGAAGAATTTATGAAAAATAATCGCATTGGTGTTACCAACGGCCTGGCATGGACACCGTACGGCGGCCAAATCTTGCGTGTAGAAGCAATTTTAATGAAGGGGTCAGGCAAGCTCTTACTAACGGGACAACTGGGTGACGTACTTAAAGAGTCTGCTCAAGCTGCTATTACCTATGCCCGAGCACACGCTGACGAATTTGGTATTGATAAGGCGGTTTTTGACACATGTGATCTTCACATCCACCTCCCTGCAGGGGGAACACCCAAAGACGGCCCATCAGCAGGTATCAGCCTCCTTTCGTCAATACTTTCAGCATACACCAAACGCGCTATCAAGGGCGATTTTGCCATGACCGGTGAGCTTAACTTGCAAGGTGAAGTATTACCTATCGGTGGGTTGAAAGAAAAGATACTAGCCGCAAAACAAAATGGCGTACACAACATCATTGTGCCCAAGCTAAACGAGAAAGACATGACAGGGCTTGAAAAACTTCAGGAAGGCTTGAAAATCATTTTTGTAAAACACGTTCAAGAGGTACTCGACCAAGTACTCATCCCAATAGAACCAGGAGAATAAGATTTTAAGCAACACTTTATAGGTGAGTTAAATCTCCTACACCGTGTCTTCCTGAACTCGGTTCAGGATCCAGAAAATGGAATTCCCTAATATCTGGACCCTGAAATAAATTCAGGGCGACATTGGTCGAAGCATACTTCATCTCCTCGTCCCAGTAGAACCAGGGGAATAAAAAACAAGGCAGATGTAAAAAACTTACATCTGCCTTATCAACATCTCCACAAAGGAAATACCATCTTCTATCACTTTTTGGTAGTACAACAGGGAACGGTATCTTTTAGCTGAAATCGGGTAGCGAGAACGTCGCTTAACTTCCCAGATATAGTTTCTAAAACGTAACTTCTCTCGATAAAGCTCTGCCAAGAGATCTTCTAGCTCCCTGTCGTCAAAAAACTCACGTCCCTCATGCATGGTGTCAATTTCACCATCTTTATACCGCTGAGCATAAAATTTACGTAACCGTTGGACATGTTCAACCAAATCAAGAAGACGTTTGAAATTATAATTGACCTGCCGACGCATCTCACGCCGAAACACCATCCCCTCATTCTTTGAAAAATCTTTTCGCATCGAGCTGATCAAGTCACTCTGCTCAGTAAAAAAGCGATTCTTAATAACCAAAAATGTTTTACGTGCAACAAGAACAAGCATTGTTATGCCTAAAATAGTCAGCATATAGCGCATCCACTGCTTCATACTAACACCTGTTCTTTCTTCTTCATTACATATCCATTATTTTCTATTGGTGAAAAATAAGCTCAAAATTTGCCACTACTACATTTCTAATTGTACTCATATACGCATTAAAACTCAATAATAAAGGCTTTTTTACCGTACAAGAAGTTACCGTCCCCCAGTTGACAAGGACAAAGCATTGCGCAAAGCTATGTCACCTTAAAGATGCTGTAGTAAAAGTTTTATTCCCACACCACACACGAAATGGACGATATGAAGGAACTATCAGTCATTGAAAAATCAAAAAACGTTCTAATAATCGGCTTTTTCGCAACCTTCTTTACCATAGCAACAACCTTTATTTTAAGTTATATCTCTATCGCCACCATGGTGGGTCCCTGGTTTGCCCCAACCATAGTCCTGGTTTGCGCTATGCTCCTGCGCGAGCACACCAAAAACCATGCAAATGCTTTTTTAATTCAAGCAATCAGTGCTGGAGGAGGCATTATTGCAACCGGCGTAGGCTTTACTTTGCCCATGCTGTACTTTCTTGAACCAGAGCTCTTTTCCACCTGGCTTCAAGAACCACTCTCCTTCTGCGGTTTTTTAAGCCTTTTAACTTTTAGCGCCGGCCTGATTGGCCTCTTTTTGGGCAAAACGTTCTCTCATAAACTCTTAACAAATCAAGCACTACGCTTTCCCGTCAGCCAGGTAATCTACCAAACGGCTGTGGCACAGGACCAACCAAAACAGGGAGCAATGCTCGGCCTGGGGGGAGGTCTAACACTCGTTGCCAGCTTACTTAAAGACGGCCTTGGCAGCATACAGGGCGTATTGCCAAGCTCAATCCCGCTCATACCGTTTGTCACAGCCCGGTGGGCCGCAAGCTTTACCATCCCACTCTGGCCAGGTATGTGGGCGACCGGATTCATTATTGGGGCCTCATGCATCGTCCCACTCATTGTTGGTATTGCAACAAAACAAGCAATTTCATATACCCTAACAACCTACTCACTCATTAACCTCAAACCAGAAAGCTTCATGATTGCATTTTGTGGGGGAATGCTGTGTGCAGATATGATTTTAAGCAATCTCAAGGGCCTTAAAAAGTTGCTCACCAAACCAAGCATTTTGACCGGTCCCAAACAGGCTCTGGGCAAGACTTACCGTAAGCTTACCTCAGCATTTGTTGACTTACGCATGCTCAAAGCACTGCTCAGCTTTTTACCAGCCTCGCTCCTACTAACCCACTTTCAGTTCAGTGTCCTGGCCCAGCTTACCCTGTTCGCACTAACCGCACTCAGCTGTTACCACATCTGCTTTTTAGGGTGTCAGATCGGCTTGCTCCAATTTGGCCGCTTTTCAACCTTTGTACTGATTCCCATGTTCCTTATTTTCAAGCTCAACTTCCTCCAAGCAACCATCATCTGCGTCTTTTTCAATGTCTGTGCCGCCGCAGCGGCTGACCTGCTCTTTGACTTTAAGATTGGCGCCATGAGTAGTATAAAACAAAAAAAAATGGAATACGCCCAACTGATAGGGCTTTTGCTCACATCACTCTCGATCGGAGCCATTTTGTGGTTTATTTTTACCCACCTACCCCTAGGCTCAGCTCATTTGTTTGCCCAGCGAGGACAGGCTAAGGCGCTCCTCATTCAAACATTTCAGTTTGACCCACTGGTAATGACCCTGGGTGCACTCTTTGCCATAGCGCTCAAATTTGGACGCGTAAGTGCTATGATGGTATTCAGTGGAATCGTCATGCCAGTGCACATGAGCCTGGGCATCATTGCTGGAAGCTTGGCAAGCAAGATCTTTCCAAACCAGCAAGCCGGCCTACCCTTTTGCGCAGGCATTTTCACCGCAGAGTCTTTGTGGATATTACTACGCATCTTGTGTGTATAATTGCAATAACACCATCAATTCGACTTTTTCTAGCAGAATTATTACAAAAAACACCATTTGTTCACAAAAACCAAGCAAAAAACCCAATTAACATCCTCCATGAGGACACTTTTAAGCAATCCTTCCCCCCAGAGGCCAGTTGACAGACTGTAAGAATAGTCTATAATTTATAGTAAATATAATGTCAGTTTGTGTTGATATTAAGTATTACAAGTACTGTAGACGACTATTAGGAGGTCATCATGATTTCAACTAAATTACGTATTAAAGAGCTGCTTCGTCAACGCCGTTGGACCACCAAAATATTGGCTGAAAAGACGGGTATGTCAGAAAGTTACCTGACACACATTAAAAATGGAACACGTCGTTGGAACGAAGACGCACTCAAAAAGCTCGCTGTTGCATTTGAGCTTGAGCCGATCGACATGTTTGACTATGCAAAAAATCGCACCGACCAGCCAGGCAGCACATTGCAACTTCCTGAAGAAATAACCGCCGCTGTTAGCACCGGAAAATTACGTGTTGTTCCTGTTTTAAGTAGCATCCCAGAACAACCATCAGACTATAACAACCAAGTGGCACAAGCCAGCTCATCAAGCAGCACCAAATTTGTTCCAGTCATGTCTGCTGAACACCAAGAACAGGGTATGTTCTGTTTAGAAGTTGACAATGCTGACATGATGCCAACATTCAATAAAGGCGATATGTTGGTCATTGCACCAAATGAATGGACAAACTCGGGTGACATCGTTGCTGTTGAATACGGAAATGAAAATCCAGTACGTGAGATCCGCCAAGTAAACTTTATGGACGATTTTCTTATGCTTGAGTCAGTCAATCACAAAACATCTCCGATTGCCCTGGTTCGAGGCAAAGACAACTTCCGCATCATTGGTAAAGTGATCTTCCGCTACCAAAAAATGGCATAACAATACTCCTTAGGTGCCCCCCATGCCACCTAACACTTTTCTAAATCGGCCTATCCGGCTTTCTTTTGGCACTGCCTTAAGTGCTTAGCGTCATTCTGACAACTTTTTCCCGCAAACAAACTTTCTTGTTAACTTCATGACACTTACTCATACATGCTCGGCACCAGGCCTGCCCTTTTAGGAGTTATCATGGATACCGGCTCCTCGGTCGCCGGCATCTTATCTTTACCCACATTACAAAACAAACAAGTAATTTCACTATAATTTTGCTTTAACTTTTAATTGTGTTTGTATCTTTTAATAAATCTTCGTCTCTTACTTTGTCGTCCCCGCGGAGGCGGGGATCCAGAACTTATTTTTCCATATCAATCGATTTAATCAATTGATTCGACACGTTACTCTGCATTTTTTACTAACAAACCACTTACTTAAATAAAACTAAAAATTTCTGTCGCCTCAATCCCCGCCGAGCTTGTCCTCTGGCTTGACCAGGGGGCGGGAACGACGAAATTATGGCGTTATTTTCGTACAAATTGCAGCACTACCACTTGTGGGTAAAGATAAGCGCCGGCATGATGATTTCCCCTTGCAGGTAAATTTGTAAACCTACAGCCATTGCAAAAAAACATACTTCTGATACGATAAAAAGCATCTACAAGATGTCATTGTAGACAAGGTACCGTTAACAAACCCACACTGGGTTTAGTTATCTCCTTTTTGTATTTATTTCCATGTATACGTGCATAGTTTAGGAGAACCATACCATCATGATGCAACGTTATGAAACACTGATGCTTGCGGGCACAGAAATCACCGACGATGAACTTTCATCGCTCGAAGCGCTCTTTGATAAAAAGTTAGGCGCTGTCCAGGGCAAACTTTCTCTTTTCGACAAGTGGGGCAAATATCGCCTCGCCTATCCTGTCAACAAAAATGGCTACGGCATTTATGTCTTTTTGCGCTATGAGCTGCCAAAAGAAGGTGCTCAAGTTTTGCATGAGCTTGACAAGGATATCAAGATCAAATTTAACGAGATTATTTTGCGCCATGTCACAATCAAGCTTGCAAAAGATGCACCAAGCACCTACCACAAGCCTGAGTCTGTAGACAGTGCTGCAAACGGATCAATTGACAGCTTCATTAAAGAAAATAAAATCGAAAACTTGCTTCAAAGCGTTGACGCAACAACCAGTACTTCACAAGAAGAACAAGAAACGCAAGCTCAAGCTGGTCCTGTCGCTCACACCTCAAGCATTTCAGCACCTACCCCAGACGAGCACGGTCAAACAGCTGACAGCTCATCTGAAAGTGAAAGCGACTCAGAATCTGACGAACGTTAATTTGAACTAAAAGAGGAATATCACTATGTCACGCATTAAACTCCGCCTCAGCTCACGGCTATTAAAGAAAAAAGTCAGAAAACAGGCATTCTTAAACCCTAAGCACTGCCGTTTTTGTGGCAGCGTTGAGCAGGAACAGGCACTTGATTATAAAAACTCAAACTTGTTACGCGGTTTTATGACCGAGCGTTTCAAGATTTTGCCATCACGTGTGTCAGGTAACTGTACCTATCACCAACGTCAGTTGGCAACTCACATCAAGCTTGCACGCAGCATGGCACTCCTGCCATTTTGTGCTATTCATATCTAAGAAATTAAAAGAGGGAAGCATAAAGCTTCCCTTCTTTTTTGACTCTATCTGGCAAATGACTGCCCAAGCCAGGCAGGTTTTCGAAAATAGCGTTATATGTTATTGCTGATTTTGTATGATCTTGTCAATATCACTCCAACCAACAACTGTTGCATGCTTGCGCTCATACATTTCATCGCCAGCATAAACTAGATATCCCTTGCAATCTTGTTCGCTAGCAACCAATTGATGCCAGGCAATGAGAGGTTCAAAAAATCCTTGATTAATTGTCAACGCTGATTTAATTTCTATTGGTACAATACGATCGCCATATTCAAGCAGGCAATCGACTTCATGTCCACGTGCGTCACGCCAAAAATAACAATTTGCCTTCTTGCCCTGATTAAAACGATATTTTACAAGTTCACTGAGCACAAACGTTTCAAAAATAGCCCCACGCATGCTATGCCCATACAAAGCATCTACTGATTCAACGCCAAGCAACGCACATACCAGCCCTGGGTCATAAAAATGAAGCTTAGGCGTTCTAACAACGCGACGATTAAAACTTTTATAAAACGGCGGAACAAGCCAAATGATGTAGCTTGCCTCAAGCAGTGATATCCATGCACGCGCCGTATTAACGCTAATACCACAATCATTTGCTAAGGATGTATAATTTAAAAGCTGCCCAACCCGTCCAGCGCATAACTTCAAAAAACGCTGAAACGTTACCAAGTTTGCAATATTAATAACCAAACGAGCATCACGCTCAACATATGTTGCCACATAGTTTGCCAACCACTCAGACGGATCTAAATTGTGCACGTAAATTCGTGGATAAAGCCCCTGAAACAATATTTCTTCAATACGCCCAGGCAGCATGTCAGCACAACGCATCTCGTTAACGCTCAATGGCAGTAACGTTAGCAAAGCAATACGCCCAGCAAGTGTTTGTGATATTTTTTCTTGCATCAAAATGTTTTGAGAGCCTGTGATAATAAAATATCCCGGCCTATATTGCTCATCAACCATGCCCTGCATGTAAGAAAGCAGGTGAGGAACCTCTTGTATCTCATCTAAAATTATGCCATCCGGATTTGCATGCTTTTGAAAAAATAACCGTGGATCATCCATTGCCAGCATTTTTTCGTCAGGAGACTCAAGCAAAACATATTTGTGTTTGGCAAATGTTGCCCGCGTCAGTGTGGTTTTTCCAGACTGACGAGGCCCAACCACAGCAACCACCGGATATTGGCCAGCTAACCTTTCTAGCGAGCTCTGTAATGCACGTTTAATCATAATAAACCCTTCCTTGTGTATAGTATGCAATCAGATTGCACATTTTACAAGGGTTTGACTCAGTATCGTCCTGAAGCAAATTTTATGACCGAGCGTTTCAAGATTTTGCCATCACGTGTGTCAGGTAACTGTACCTATCACCAACGTCAGTTGGCAACACACACATCAAGCTTGCACGCAGCATGACACTCCTGCCATTTTGTGCAATTCATATCTAAGAAATTAAAAGAAGGGAAGCATAAAGCTTCCCTTCTTTTTAAGGTTCTGTTTCCCAATCATCATCATCACTACTGCTACTTCCAGTGCTAGAGGGACCGGCAGTACTAGAAGGGCTGGTGGAATGTTTCTTTTTAAAAAGATCGAACACTCCGCCTAAAACCCCATAGTCCCCTCTCTGTCGTTTAGCTGCTTCAAGTTGCTCATTTGCTTTATCTAATTTCTCTTGCTGCTTCTTTTTGTCTGTAGAACTAGCATTTTTTAGCTCAAGATCCGCAATTTTGACTTCAGTTTCAGCTTGAAGAACAATATTATTTTTCAACTGTAGGTCGAGCTTTTCCACGTCCTTTTTAATTTTATCAAATTCATCTTTTGCTTTATCAAGCTGAACCTTTGCGCCTTCAACTTCACTGCTCTTTGCATTAATGTCTTTTTGTTTGCTTTCTTTTGTTCCTGTAATTGCCGCACCCTTTAGTTGCCCCTCAAGCTTTTGTAATTCTTTACTCAGAGAATCATGCTCAGACTTCTTATTGTAAAATATCTTCTCATTGCTTGACTTCTCTTTTTCTGCCTTTTTCAAATCAGCAGAAAGCGTCTTTTCCTCTTGTTGTTGTTCTTTCAGAGAATCACGAAGCTCCTGAAGCTCGTCAATCGCTGCAGTCTTTTTTAATCCTTTATGGCCTTTCTTAATTGCATCAGCAAATGTACCCCCTGCTGTACTTTTTGGCGATGTATGCGGAGCTTTTGCATCTACAAAACTCATCAAGTGTAACATTTTTAACTTGATGCTCCTCAACAAACTCAATATGTTATTTTCAGCTGCGTTAAGACAAGTTCCAAGTAAAACAGTCATTAAACAGGATGAAAAAACAATCTTTCTGATAAATCTACCACTCACACTCAACTCCCCTATATTACTTGATTCACTCATTGTCTTGGTCAGTGTAGAAAAAAGAAAGGTTACAAGACAAGAAAAAACAGGGGCAGCAGGTTTTTTTAAAACCTACTGCCCCAAACAAGTTATTTTTTAAAACGGAGGTAGCGTAAGGCAAATATGCGATCAGGAAAAAAGAGCTCACTTTTAAGTTTCTTTTGCTCAGCTGCCAGTTTTTTAAGATTTCCCATAATGAGCCCGATCGTCTCCTTCATATCAATAACTTCCTGTGCTAACCGGTTAATTTTAAGAAGTTTTTCTTGGTTATCTGTATGCAAACTTGTAAATTGCATAGCCATAGAAAATTGAGGATCCATTTTACAAGCTTGAGTGAACTTAGCAATAGTTGCGTTATTTTCAGCAATTTTCTTGCCTAAACGATCTTTTTGTTCAGTATATTTTTTGATTTTTTGCGTGATTTCATCGCGTAGCCATCCATTCCAAGCAGCATCCCTGGCATCTTTACACTTTTTCAACTCAGCTTCTGCTATTGTCTTAAATTCTTCTGCCGCCACACTTTGCA
Source organism: Campylobacterota bacterium (assembly GCA_020633995.1). Classification (NCBI taxonomy): domain Bacteria; kingdom Pseudomonadati; phylum Campylobacterota; species Campylobacterota bacterium. The sequence goes on from JACKCO010000005.1 coordinate 54,407, forward strand.
CAGCAGACTTTATACTTTCATAGCTATATAAACTAATAGCTGGCTTATTCGTCAAGAAGGGTTTTGAAATATCTGTAGATCTCAAAACTTTATGTGAAGCTTTTGCAGAAGTGCTTCCAACAGATGCAGAACCAGTCACTCCGGCCCTTCTGCCAGCCAAAGCAGCTGCAACTCCAACTCCCTCAGCGTCATCATACCCAGGAACATCCTTTAAACAAACACGAGCTATGGTATCAAAAAAACCTTTTGCTATTGAAATGTAGTACGCCCTTTCTCTATCTCCAAAAGCAAAAACCATATGAGGTTTCAATGATATTTCTTCTGAATATAAACATTTCTCATCTAGTACATATTCAAATAAAATTCTTGCTACATCTGCCTTAACAAATTGATCATTGTTTATAAACTCATCACCACACAATAAGAGCAATAGAGCATTTTGAATTCTATCGCTTGGATCTGCAAAATATTGCAACTGAAAACTTTGAGAAAGCTTATTTTTATAATTTTGCGCAGATGATAATAATGTAGGTAAAAAATAATTCCGCTGGGCAAAATTCCCCTGAATATCAAGAACCTTTCTGACAACAGATTTTTTTAAATCATCATGATCTGCTTGAGAATGAAATATTTTGAAATATTTTTTATTAATTATAAGCTCAGCTAAGACTATCAGCGTTAAGGGTCCACAGTAATCTAAGACATGTGATGCTTGTTCAAAGGCAAAAACTTTTGAAAAGAAGTTGATAAATTCTTCGGTAGAGGTATCATTTGCAACTATTTTATCAGTAATTTCTTTATATCCACTCTTTCTAAGATCCATTAGCCCCTTTTTATAGGCATTTTCATGCACATCATAATCTTTGATTAAAGGCCGCATGCACCCCTTTATAATATTCTCAATTACCTCCTTAAGTTTTTTATGCTGATGTTTGTAATGTTTATCTAATGCTTCCATCAACTGAATAAAATTATCGGTCTGAATTGTTTTATCCTGTTTCGCTTTGGTTTCCGCTATTTTGTCTACATACGTTACCGTATAATTTATCGTTTTATTGGGAACAACATAAATCAAAAACTCATCTCGTTCTGTCTGATGTGTTTGATCTGACTTAAGATATCCATAATCCTTATTCCTATCATCAATTTCCTTTTTAATAAGGTCAGGAACTTTAACTTTCAAAGCATCTTCTGGACTATGCTCCAATAAATATTGGTATGCATAAAAATGGTATGCTTTAAAATCTTTTAAAATATCAGGGTCCAAAACACTAAAATCTTTTTTATCCGGCTTGTAGGTTTGTAGTATTTCAAACGCAGAATCAATACTCTTCCAACCATGTCCACCATTCAATGATGCAGCTTGCAACCTTGCCTGCTTCAAACGTAGTGCACTTAAAACATCTTCTGTTTTGTAAGGACGCTCTTCTGGGGGATTATTTTTATACCGAACCCCTAACCACTCAAGAATCTTTTTGTCCGTTATGCCCAACTGTTTTCCTAATTTTTGCAGCCACGCAGTTACCTCTGCATCTGTTTTAGGCTTAGGGGGGGTCACTCCAGGCATATCAACACCACCAGAAGCCTTGTACAATAACTGCATCATTTTTAGCTTCATACTTGCAAGCAGCGCAAAAACTCCCTCTACTTCTTTTACTTTTGGTCCAGGTGCCTTCTTTGCTGACTCTGGAGCCGTTGTCGTTGGCTCTACTTCTTTTTTCTTTTCCTTCAGCTCATCAAACAAAGTACCCCCGCTGCCCGTGCCCGTCGGTCTTGTCCACTTTTTTCCCGTCCCTGGTTTAGGTTTCGGTCCTGCTGATGCCCCCGTCCCAGCTGCACCTGTACCATCGCCAAAAAAGGTGCCAAACCCAGACGCTCTGGCACCTTTTTTTGTTTCTTTTAAGTTTTCTTGAGCCGCTTCAAATAAGTCCGTAGGATCTTCATCAAACAATTCGCTTAAATATTTTTTGCTTATTATATCTTTTATATCCTGCTCACTAGCGATACCTGCTAAATCAGATCTCAGCCTCCCCACCTCATCGCTCACCGTAAAATGTTTGTCTGCTGCAGCAACATAGGCATTAATAAGTTTTTCTTTTTGCTCAAGAGTTAGCCCCAAAACAGGGCTGACAGAACTCAACAACACCACCGCTAAAAACAGTATCCTATTCAAGCTACGTTTCATCACTACTCCACAATCAAAAAAATTATTGTCCTCTTTAAATAAAATCAGGATTAGACTACAAAAATAGCACGATTAAAAACAAGATATTAAACATAAAACAGGCGTGGTTGCTGTAACCACGCCCGAAAAAAATACTGTACTTAGAATTTATGTATACCTACTTGCCACTCACGACCTTAAGCAGGTTAACCAATTTGAGTTTGACCACGTTAAGCAGTGCTTGCACACTATCAAGAGCTGGTGCGGTTGTGCCTGCGCCTTTGCCTGGTGGAGGGGACGTTGTCTTGGCGCCGGCTCCTGCGGCTATTCTTTTCTTTAGTTCTTCCATAAAACCAGCAGAGGGCTTATCATCTTTTTTTCCTGATCCAGTAGCAGGTTTCTTTGGTTGCGCAGCTTTACCTTTTTTAGCATCTTCAAAAACAGCTTTTATTTCTTCTGTTGTTACAATATCTGCATCTGAATATTTCTTTTTTACTCCTGCAACAAATGCATCCCAGTCGTCTGGCTTATCTGCAAAAATATCTTTACTCTCGAGTAGCTTTTTAAGCGCATCTTGGTGATACTCCTGTACTTCCTTCTGTTTGTAGGTTTGCAGAACATTAACGGCAAATCGATCATTACCGACTATCAACCCTGGAGTTGCTAGATCAGCAAACGTGCTCCCTTTTTCACCAGGTAGTTTCAAAAGGTTAGCTAAAACAGTGAAAAAATCATTTGTGCTTGAGGCCTTAAATTTATTAACAAAACTTTCTTTCTCGTTGACAATATTTTTCACATTGGCATCAGCATATGCATCCCATATTTTCTCTAAACTACGCTTCACATCAATATCAATTTTTTGCTCATTGTTTCCAATAGTTTCAATGTACAAGCGTATAAAAATATTTTTATGATAAAGTTGGAAGTTCTTTGGCATACTTCCAAAATCATCTTTATACAAGAAATCATTAAACATTGCCGTCACGTCACTTTGCTGAATTTGATCTGCCCCTTTTTTCGCACTATCTCGCAACTTTCCTATTCTTAAAGCTTCAGCTGCTATTTTGGGATCTACCGCACCTGCATCACTAGGCCCGCCTGTCTTTTTCTGGGCCTCAGCAGCAACATTTGGCCCACTACGTGTGCCTGTAGTCTTAGGTTTGCTCCCACCTGAAGGCGGCCCAGACGGACTACCCGTTGATGGATTCTTTTTCTCTTCAATAACTGCTTCTGCGGTTTTTTGATCTACTCCTGATCCTGTAATTGTTGCTTCAACCGTTGCATCAGTTTTAGGACTAGACTTGTCACTTTCTTTAAGATCTTTAAGTGCAGCTAAGATTTTATTCCGCTTTTCTGTATCAGTAACTACCTTAACACATGCGGATCTATATGGCAGAATTACTTTTTCCCACTCTTGAGCTCGTTTTTTTTCTGCTGCAGACATACCCGCTGCAGGTGGCGGTGGCGGCGTTGGTGGTGGGGGCGGCGCTGTAGCAGCATGCAGCAGCGCACTACCTACAAGCAAAATCCCAAAGACTGGCAAGACGTATTTTTTAGTATTTTTTATAATTTTCATACAAATCTCCAAAACTTACGCTTTACCTGCGTCCCAGTTTTCTTTGTGTTTTTTAAGATATGTGATGGCAATATAATTTGTTACTACAGTTTTTTGGTTAGCGTCAACGCCACCGTTTCTCTCAATAAGCTCGGTCACAACTGTTTTTAGTCGACCTTCATTTTTATTTCCAGCGCTCGGCTCCAGATAAAGCTTTTTAACAGCATTGTAAAACAATCCGAATTTACCAGTCTTCTTTTCCTGTTTAATATATGAGTCTTTAAAGTTATCCTCACTACTAAAAAACTTTTTCGCATCATCAACCGTGCTGATTTGGGTAATATGTCCTTGTGTGCCACCCTCTTTTATGTCATCTCCTTTTTGATCAGCAAATTTTTGGTTTGCTTGCAGCATACGTAGAAGCGCCTTCTTTTGGTAGGCATTACATTTCCTACCTAAAAAATCTTCCAACCATGTAAATGCTTCATCAATAGATTCTGTCTGGGAGAGCTTTGCTTTTTGGTTACGAGCTTTTTTGCCCTTTTCCATCATCGGAAAGTCCTGCTCTAATAAATCTGCGAACGAACCTTCATATTCTTTTTGAACAACGAGTTTCTGCGCTGCATCAGCTATTCCCTCCATTCTGTCTAAATAACGATTGATTAATTCGCGAATTTCATCTATTTTCATATCTTCTGAGATTTTTTGCCCCTCTGTATCTTCAGATCTACTCTTATAATTAGATTCTTTACCTTTATCAAAAAAATCAAATCTAATCTGACTAATAATTTTAAATAAAATTTTGTGGCGATAATTATTCTCATGGTCAGGGTCGGGATCGGCCTTCTCTTTTCCCGGATGCCTCAATTCACTCCAAATATCGGCGATTTCTCTACATTTCTCAGAAGCTGTTGGTTTTTGTAAATCGTTCAGAACATCACCCTTTTCAATAGAATTTTTACTTTTTGGATTCCAGTAAACAACAAGAGCACTCATAAGCAGATCTCTAAATTCGTCACCAAAGCTCACATCATACTTATCAGAAAGAGTGAGCGCATGATACAAAACATCTATAGCCTCGTCAGGGGTAAGATCATGGTACAATGTTTCACTTCCAGTTTTTTTCATACGATTTTTTTCTGCTTTTTCTCGTAAAAACGCTAGCGCCTTAAGATCACTTTCAAGCTCAGGCTCAGCAGCAGTTGGTGGCTGAACACCTGATACTAAATATGACAAATATACAATGCGCATTTTAACGGCATTAAGCATATCCATAACCGAACTAGCCTGGGCAACCTGACTGTGACAAAAAAGCAATACTCCCCAAACCAAAACCTTGCAGTGTGACCTATTCATAATAAGACTCCCTTACATTTTTGCGCTCAAAGATTTACGTACCAAAAACTCTAGTCTGAGCCAGTTTAGGAAACTATTCACATAGAAATCAATAGAGTTGAAAAAGATGAATAGAAGAAGTGATAGATCCCGGCTCGGAGGCCGGGATGACGAGCGTTTGGGCCGGGATGCCCCCAGGGATCAAGCTCATTACCAAACTAGAGGGCACCCAGCGTGGCAACAAGGGTTTGATTGTCACATTGAAACATTTGCACAAGCATGATAAACTAAAACTGTTCTTTTTGTTTTTTTTGAAAGTTGATCCACTCTCCTATACATTATTGGGGTTTTTCATATGAGTTTTAAACAAAGACTTGATGTACGAAATATCGCTATTATTGCCCACGTTGACCATGGTAAAACAACGTTGGTTGACCAAATGCTCAAGCAGTCTGGCACGCTCGAAGTCAGCAGCGAGCAAGACCGCGTCATGGACACCGGGGATATTGAAAAAGAGCGCGGCATTACCATTTTGGCAAAAAACACTGCCATCAAACTGCCAGAGGCTACCATCAACATTGTCGACACCCCAGGTCACATGGACTTTGGTGGTGAAGTTGAGCGTACCCTGCAGATGGTTGAAGGCTTTTTGTTGCTGGTTGATGCTGCTGAAGGAACACTGCCCGGTACACGCTTTGTACTGCAAAAAGCACTCCAACTCAACCTCAAGCCAATCGTTTTGATTAACAAAATTGATCGAAAAGATGCTGATGTTGCCCGCACTGAAGAACTCGTGCACGACCTTTTTCTTGACCTTGCAACACAAGAAGAACAACTTGATTTCCCAATTCTTTACGGCTCAGGGCGCAGCGGCTACGTAAGCACTGACCCGAACGCGCGTGAAGGCGACTTTACACCGCTTTTTGAAACTATTTTAAAACAGGTTCCCGTACCAACCGCTGAGCACGACCACCTACGCATGCTGGTTACCAACCTTGACTACTCAGACTTTTTGGGTCGTATAGCAGTTGGCCGTATTTTTAGCGGTACACTTAACACCGGCAAACAAATCATTTCATGCCGTGATGAAGACGTTAGTGCACCATTTAAAATTCTTAAACTGCAAAAGTTTGAAGGCATCAAACGCCTGGATGCGGATGAGGCTACCTTCGGTGACATCGTCACCATCGCTGGTGCCCCTGATGATCTGCCAATTGGCTCAACACTGTGTGATGTTGACCATCCAATGCCAATTCCGTATGTCAGTATTGATGAACCAACCTTGTCCATTTACTTTTCGGTTAACAACTCACCATTTGCCGGGCAAGAAGGTAAGCAGCTTACATCACGCCAAATTAAAGATCGCCTTGAAAAAGAACTGCGCACAAACTTGGCGTTGCGTGTTGAACAAACTGACTCACCAGACACCTTTAAAGTCTCTGGCCGCGGTCAGCTGCACTTGGGCATTTTGATTGAAAATATGCGTCGTGAAGACTTTGAATTGCAACTTTCTGCCCCAGAAGTTATTTACAAAGATATCGACGGCCAAAAGTGTGAGCCATACGAACTTTTGATCATCGATGTTGACGAAGCCCACCAAGGTGTGATCATGGAAAACCTAGGCAAGCGTAAAGGGCTGCTGGAAAATATGATCCACCACGGACAAGGCAAAGTTCGTCTCGAGTTCAAAATACCTGCACGTGGCTTGATTGGTTTTCGTAGCCAATTTTTGACCGACACTCGTGGCACAGGAATGCTCAGTCACCAATTTTTGGGCTACCAACCATATGCGGGGCCAATCCCACGCCGTACGAAAGGTTCACTCATTTCACTTGAGCGTGGAACCACAACCCCCTATGCTTTGGACAGCTTGCAAGACCGCGGTGTTATGCTGATTGAGCCTGGCACCGAAGTGTATCAAGGCATGATTATTGGCGAACATAGCCGAGACAACGACCTTGATGTTAACCCAATCAAACAAAAGAAACTAACGAACATGCGTGCGTCAGGCTCTGACGACGCGGTCAAGCTTGCACCTCCACGTAAAATGACACTGGAGTCAGCACTTGATTGGATCAACGACGATGAGTTGATTGAAGTTACGCCAAACTCGCTCAGACTGCGTAAGCGCTTCTTGCTTCCTCATGAGCGTAAACGTTCTAAGTAAGGAAAATATCAAGTTCTGGATCCCCGATCAGAGTCGGGGATGACCAACTTTTAGTTTTAAACTACTCAGGTCCCCACTTTCGTGGGGACCTTTTTTATGCTCGTACTATAAGGTACATACATTTGTCTGGATTCCCGCCTTCGCGGGAACGACCAGTACAATAGATGCCCGCCAATCAAAAAATCAGTAAGTCTTGTAGAAAAATTCTATGACAATCGAGTGTATCCTTCAAGAATTTTCTGTTTACATTAATAAATACCTACTGTGTGGTAAAAAAAGAAATTCTATCTGGTAAAGCGTCTATAACAAATCTCGTCGTTCCCGCGAAGGCGGGAATCCAGAACTCGTCCTTCTTCCATCCGCTTAAATTCCTGTAACAAAAAGATCATCCCATGATGGGTTGATGGATTCTATAAGCCTAAGCTTCCAAACACGATTCCACTTTTTTAAACGCTTCTCATAGAGAATTGCTTCCCTACTCGTCTGAAAAAGTTTTACATACACAAGGCGAGAAACATTATATTTTTGAGTAAACCCGCTCACGCTCTTTACTTTGTGCTGCGCAACCCTTTTGGATAAATCATTAGTAACCCCAATGTAAAGCGTACCATTTTTTTGACTTGCTAAAATATAGGTATAGTAAGGCATATCCCCCCCATAATGAAAAAACATTTATCTGGATTCCCGCCTTCGCGGGAACGACGAGTGTATGCACAAGCAAGTCGATAAATTCGAAACTTTTAATACCCTAATAATCTGACAAGTAACGTAATAACAAGCAGGACCTTTTTTATGCTCGTTTGCCCTGCGCATTTCTATGCATGCCGTACAGACACGCAACATTGAGTAGAAAACCAACGCTCAATGAAGCGAGCAACGTCAACGGCGCACCATACTGTTCAAACAGTAGACCTGCAACTAAAAAAGCTACAGCGGTTGAAAGCATGGCAGGAAATGCAAACATCATCTGCGTCTTAACCAAGTCCCAGTGATATGAGCCGGCACTCAGCGCAGACATCAACATAACATCGGCCACTGGGCTCATATGGTTACCCACAAGCGCCCCTGAAACAATTGAGGCTAAAACCAACGGTAAAAATGAAAGATCTGTAAGCGCAAATGGCGGCACTAAATTCAGCAATGAACCAAACATCGGCAGTACCAGCGGGACTAACATACCAATTGTGCCCCAAGCAGAAGCCATCAGGCTCGACATTCCCACTGCTACCAAAAAGAACAGCACAGGCATATAAGCAACCGTCATCGAACCGCTCATCATTGACGCAATGTATGAACCGGTCTGGAGCTCGCGTGAAAGCATACCACTCAGGGTCCACATCAATAGCAATGTTGCAATTGATGAACCCATTACATCAATACCTTCTTTAATAAGTAAAAAGGTATCTGAAAGCGCAAGTTTTGACCGTGCTGTTGAAAAAGCAAAACTAGTTAGCACGGCACACAACCCGCCAAAGAAAAAGGCTGCATAAATATTGGCCTGTTTAAGTGCACCAAAAATATCATTATCACCACCAGCAGCCCAATGATTACCAAATAACAAAATCAGTCCAAAAACACTTGTAATCAAAACCGCAAGACCAACAATAAAATCGGCTAGACTGCACTGCGCTTTTTTTGCCTCAGACAATACCTGTACTCGCTCACTAACTGGCGTCTTGCCACCAAAAAGATTTTCACCTTTTTGAGCAATTTTTTCATGGTGAGCTATCACGCCAAACGACCAACCAGCCCAAACCATTATTGCAAGCGTTGCAATCGTTATAAGTGAATAAAGCTGATAGGGGATCATGCTCAAAAACATGCTAAACGGATCTGCAACCAGCAGTGTATGGTGTGTTTGCTGCATGCTAATACCTGAGTTGCGCAACTGACCAACAATTTCAACAACCCAACTTGAAACCGGTACAATAACAGCAAGCGGTGCGGCAATTGCATTGATCAAAAAGCCGAGTTTTACACGAGGCACCTTAAAACGGTCAGTCAACGAACGCATAACTGAGCCTACCGTTAAAATATTGAAATAGTCATCAATGAAAAAAACAAGCGCCATGCCAATGGTTGCACCTTCTACCTGGGCCTTTGTCTTAAGCCGTTTACTCATCAGCGTTGCATAGGCATAGGCACCGCCTGAATGTTGGATGATTGCCATCAATATGCCCAGCAAAAAGAGAAAAAGCATGATGAACAGGTTAGACCCTGCCCAGAAACTTTGCCAACTGACGAGCAAACCCAGTTCGCTCACCTCGAAAATACGCTTACAAGAAGTTGTAACTGCCAAAACAAGGTCAAAGTCATGCAAAACTAACCCTGCTGAAAAAATGCCAAACATCAACGCAAAGCGTATACGTCCCGTCAATGAAGCAAGAGCAATAACAATACACGGTGGAAGTAACACGTGCCAACTATTAACCACAACAAAATCCTCTCTAATTGATTATTTTTTTATTAATACTTTACATGTAACGCTATGAGACGCTAATTTCACGTCATTCCACTTTACCCAATTATTTTACTGTTTACAAAAAAAAGTGGGATAGTAAGCTTTTGATCCGTAAGAAATGAGTTTTTACTTTACCCGGAGCAACTCAATTAGAAATGCCCAAGAACTCCTAACATCAGTCATAGACGAACGGCATGCATGGAAAACAACCCTGCTTGCCGATTGGCCAACAATTATAGGCAGCATGAGCAAACGCGTTCATATAGAAAAAATTGATGGACGCGTGTTGGTTTTGGGTGTTTATCACCCAACCTGGGCACAAGAACTGTCAATGATTGCCCCCATGCTTAAAGACAAAATCAATAAGCATCTTCAAGCTGAACGCATACAAAAGATAATGTTTTCGTACGTCACCCCCCCCAAGCCCGCTCAAGAGAGCAACAAAACGAGCACCAAAGGCAAATCGCCAAAAACAACTGCGCCCTTGTTTAAACAATTAAACTGGCAAGAACAGCAAGCTCTTTGCTTCGTGCATGATGATGAGTTAAAATCATCATTAGAGCAGTTTTATCTTCGTATCCAAGCTCATAGACAGGGGGAGCGGGACAGTGAACAGGAAAACTCTTCATAACCTACTTTTTTATGCATGCATCATCATAATATCTTTACACAGCACTTGTGCGGCAATGCAACACCAGCACCAGGCGCCAGCGCCCACAACTCAGGGCATGGGATTTATGCCAACATCAAGTGCAGACCAAGACACCATTGACCAACAAGTACCCGAAATACAAAAAGAACAGGAGTCGGGCATCACGCTCATTGAGGATTCAAAACAAGATAAATCTCACGATTATTACCTATATTTTAAGGGTATGTATCAACACGTTAAGGGTAAACTTGGCGGATCACTCAAAACATTTCAGGAACTTTTACTCAAGTCACCGTCGCCCTATATTTACATTGGTCTATTTCCCATTTTGTTTGACAGCGGGCAATGGCAAAAAATTGTACAGTTTTACACACAAAAACAAACAGAACTCACCAAGCTTTTTGATGACAATCTTGAGCTTGCGCTGATTGTGTCACAATCGCTGCTTAATCTTGGTCGAGATGATCAGGCAGAAAATCTCCTCGCAAATCTAACCGACAAACACCCTGACGACGAGCGAGTCGCTTATTTTGTCGCACTTTCAAAAATCAAACGTAACGAGTTTGACCAAGCAATCACTTTTCTTGATCAATGCCTGGCTAAAAAATCACTCAAAAACCAACACTTTCTTTTTTATTTCCTGAAATCCAAGGTTTATTTACAGCAAAAAAAATTACCACAAGCACTCGAAGAGGTTGAAAAAAGCTTAAAAGTCTTACCTAAACACGATCGACGCATGCTCCTTAAGGCCGTTTTACTTGAGCAGCTGGGCCGCGTTAACGAGGCAATCAAATGCTACAAAACCTTTGTTGACGTGGTTGGCAATGATTCAGCCGTCGAGCAACAGCTTGTTCTTTTGCTCTTTTCGCAAAAGCGCTTTAAAGAAGCTGCTAAACATATGAAAAAAATTAGTAGTTCCCACCCAACCTACTTTTTTGACTTGGCCCTGCTTGAATTCAAAGCAAAAAACTATAGTCAGGCACTTGAACACCTCAACACAGCACTTGAAAAAATACCAAGTTTCACCCGGGCCAAACTACTCAAAGTTGAAATTTTGATCGAGCAGAAAAAATTTACCGATGCATTACAGTTTTTAAAAGACTGGATCGCACAAAGTCCGCATGACCACACAGCGCTCCATACACTGGTACTTTTGCAAAAAGCACAAGTAGACGGCGAGCAAATCATTGCAACGCTTGAAGACATTTGCAAAACAGCCACATGCCTGACCATGCATGCAACACTTGCACAGCTTTATTTTCAACACGGCCGCTACCTGCAAGCACGCGAGCTTTATCAAAAGCTGCTCCCCAACATTCGTAACAATTCAATCAAAGCACAAATGCTCTTTCAAGTTGGTTACTGTTACTACCTCGAGAGTAATTTTGCCGAGTCTGAAAAAACACTTGAAAAAGCGCTCTCACACCAACCAGTCTACCCTGAGACATATAACCTCTTGGCATATGTGTATGCACTTCATGACAAAAAATTAAGCGAATCGCTTTCACTTGTTGGTAAAGCACTTGAAACTAATCCCCATAGTGCATATTATCTTGATACTAAGGGTTACATCTTGCTCAAACAAGGAAATAAAGACGAAGCAGAAAAGCTATTCAAGGAAGCGTTAATGTTTGCTCCTAATGATATGATTATTAAGCAACATTTACTGGAGGCACAGAAGTAGATAATGAAAAAAAAAATATTGTTTGTAGCAGCCGCTCACTCAGGTGGACACCTTGTCCCCGCACTGGTAGCTGCTCGTAGATGGAAAGATAGCAACCATGATGGCCAGGTCGTGCTCCTGACAAGCACAGAACGCCTTGACCGTTTAATTGCCAAGCAACATCCATGGGTTGATCAACATGTCACCCTTGCGTGTGAGCGTTTACATATCTCTCGCTCGTTTACCTGCGTACAACTGCTACAGGTTTTTTTCAGCTGTCTTTTTTATGCGTGGCGCTACAAGCCAGAAAAATTGATTATTACCGGTGGCATCATTGCCCTACCAGTAACCCTTGCATGCTGGGCTATGCGCAGTAGTATTGATTTATACGAGCTTAACGTTATGCCAGGCAAAGCAAACAAGATACTCATGCCTTTTGCCACAACAGTTTTTTATTGCTTTAAACAAACACTTAAGAACTGTTCATTGCTAGGAAAGTCTTTCATAGCAAAATGCACGCTTGTCCCTTATCCGCTGCGTTATTCACAACAAGACCGTATCACCAATAAATATGAATTTTTAGGACACATTAATGATCTACTTTCACAACAATCCTACCCCGAACGATTTAACCATCAACGAAAAACAATCTTTATCCTTGGAGGATCTCAGGGCTCTTTAGGACTGAGTAGCTGCTTCACACATTTTATCAAAAAGTATGCTCATACACTTGGCGATAGCCTACAAGTCATACACCAAACAAATCAAACAAGTACCACAGAGCTTAAACGTCTGTATCACCAACACAAAATTCCCGCCTATGTTTTTTCATATACCAGCAGTATGCCACAACTTTATCAGCTTGCTGATCTTGTCATTTGCCGGGCTGGCGCAGGAACACTCTTTGAATTGGAGTATTTTCAAACACCTGCTTTGATTGTTCCCTTAATCACACGAAATACAAACCACCAACGAGCTAATGCTTATGCAATGGCTAACAACAAGCCAAAACAGTTTGTAGTCCTTGAGCAGAAGGCCATAGAAAAAAAACCTACTATATTAAGTAAAGCAATAATCGAGAAAGTTGGCTTTATGTCTACCCCTGAAAAGACTCGGGGTTTTCCGCTTCCCGCTTAATATTTTCAAGCATTTGGTGTCCAAAGGCAATACGATCTTTCATAGCCGGGTGGGTATGGCTGCCTACTTCAAGAGCGTCATGATAGTTACTCAGAACCATGTCTTTTACCTGCTGAGAAACATTTGCCAGGTGGCCTTGCGCCTCCGGACAAGCCTGGCCTAGCTCATCAATTTTTTGCTGCAAATACTCATACTCTGTTAGAAAGCTATCTCGCTTACCTTCATAATAGAGCTTAACGCGCTCCATTGCATTGATAAAGCCCTGCGGATCTTTAGTAAGCATAATTGCCCCATGATCAGCTTCGCGCTCGTAATGACGTGTCAAAGCAAGCATACAATAGGTAACAAACGCCCCTAATGATATAAAACTAATTTTTTGAATAAAATCTTTATTGGCTTGAATTTTTTCATCAATAGATTTAAAAGTTGGAGAGTGTCCAAAACGAGGCACAACATAATGAGTATAAACTTTTTCAACCCCAAAAAATGCCCCTATACATGCCCCGACAAGCAGTGTTTTGTACGCCAGTGACTTGGGAACATGATTGTAGTTTACGTGAGAAAGCTCATGCCCCAAAATCGCCTTGAGCTCTTGGTCAGAGCATCCATCAACAAGCGCTTTACCTACAACCACAATGGCCTGAGAATGCGAAAGTGAACTTGCAAAAGCATTAAACAATTCTGTATCCCCAGACAAAAAGACCGCTGGCTTGGGAATGCCTGCTTCTTGCACAAGCTCGTCAATCATTGCATGCAAGCACGGTGCTTTTTGCTCTGAGAGTAAAATAAGCCCTTTGGGCTGAGTCAGCGATAAAAAATTACCAAAAAAAAGATTGCTCACCAAACACGCAATGCCCGTATGCCTTTGATAGAAAAACTGGGCCACATCAACCTGCGTTAAAAGGTTTATAATGTGGGGGTCTTCCAGCTCAAACCGCTTTGCGACATCCTGGTCATTTTCAATCAATGATGCAACTTCGTGTGCAACTGTGCCTGGCGCAAAGTTGCTAACCGCCTTTTCATTTCTGGCTTCCGCCGCAGCAAAAAACAAACTAACCAAAACAAACAATGTGTAATTCTTCATTTTCATATGCAACCCAAAAAAATTAAGCCCCTTACTCTAACAGCATGTAACGATAATAATCTCACCTACAGTTGTCAACTTTAATCGTACCATTACGGCAATTTCACCCTTTAGACGCTTATTTTATTTTACTTTGACAAGAGAAACGCAAGTGAACATACTGGATGCCACGTGTTGGTTTGGCAATAAAAAACTACTAAAAAATTGGAGATCGTTACAATGTGTCCAAGACTTTTTCACATTTACGGCCCCGTGTGGGTGCAAAGCTACGGCGTCATGATCGCAATCGGCTTTTTACTCTTCACGTGGTTGACATATCGTCATCAACTCCGCAAGCACATTATCGATGGCCAACTCTACATTAACACCCTTTTTGTAGGACTTATCAGCGGGCTGCTCGGTGGACGCATCACCTATGCTTTGTTGTATTTTGACCCCACAGTTGACCCATGGACAGACTTGCTATTTCCGTGGGAAGGCGGTTTTGTTTTGCACGGTGGCATTATTGGCATCTTGCTCGCAACAACTACGTATCTGCGGTACCACAAAATACCGCCCCTCATCATTTTTGACCTTGCTGCACTTAATGCCCCACTCATGCAATCAATATCACGTGTTGGTTGTTTTCTTGCCGGATGTTGCTATGGCATACAGGCTCCTGAATGGCTAGTGTGGGCTGTCACCTTTACAAGTCCTTATTCACCAGCACCCACCGGCGTTTTACTGCATCCAACTCAGCTCTACTTTAGTTTAAGCTCATTGCTCATTTTCGTTGGCATGCATGTCATCTTATCCACGCGTTCCTGCAAGCCAGGCCAAGGACTTTTTCTATATCTCATGCTTGAAACGTTTGCACGACTTACGCTCGACTACTGGCGAGGTGACCGTGGTGAACTGACAACCATAAGCCTATCACAAACGTTTTCGCTGGCACTTTCGCGCACACAAATTCTCTCACTCGTACTTATGCTTGTTGCGATTATTGGTTTTATCATCGTTACCCGCTCAAACAACAAAACGTATAATTTGTGCAAATAGTCAAAAGGTATTATGTCATTATTCAACTACGTCAAATCGCAACTTTCTATACTCGATGTTATTGGAAAAAGTGTCAGGCTCAAACAAATTGGCAACTACTGGAAAGGCTGCTGTCCCTTCCACAGTGAAAAAGACGCCTCCTTTACGGTAAGCCCTGACCGACAAATTTTTTACTGTTTTGGCTGCCACGCAAGTGGTGATGCCATCGCTTTTGTTGCAAAAACCGAAAACCTTTCCCAACTGGAAGCAGCACAATTTTTAATAGAAGAACATGGCATAACACTGCCCGAATCAATCGATAAAGAGTACAAAAAACAAGCTGCCCAACAAGAAGAAAAAAATAGATACTTCAGCCTTTGTTCACTCATTGCCCAATGGGCTCACAAGCAACTACGCGAGAACAAGGCGCCCTATTCATACGCTACTCAAATACGACGCATCTCAGATCACACCCTTGATACATTTACCATCGGTTATATCCCATCAACACAAGTTGTTTTAAAAAAACTCCTGCCAGAAATCAATCAACATGGGTTTATTTTAAAAGATCTCATAGAGTACGGCTTTGTCGTACAAAAAAAGGCCGATTACTATTCACCATTCCAAGAGCGCATTATCTTTCCCATTAAAGACATCATGGGGCGCGTCTGTGGTTTTGGCGGGCGTGTGTTCTTGGCTGATGATAAACGTGCAAAATATTACAATAGCAAGGAATGCGAAGGCTTTGCCAAAGGCAAAATTCTTTTTGGTCTTGATAGCGCAAAAAAAACAATGCTATCAAAAAAAGCAGCCTTCCTTGTAGAAGGTTATATGGACTGCGTCGCCATGGCCCAATACGGCTGGCAAAATACCGTAGCAACCCTTGGTACTGCGTGCAGCCAGGAACAGCTCAAACTCCTTGCTCGGCAGGCATCTACGGTATATGTCATCTATGACAACGACAAGGCGGGCAAACAAGCCATGTTACGCCTTACCCAGCTTTGCTGGAATGTTAATTTAGAGCTTAAAATAATAACCATTCCTCAAGCAAAAGATCCCGCCGACTTTTTAATGGGAGGAGGAGATCTCACAAAGCTCATTGATGTCGCTCAAGATATTTTCAATTTTTTCATTACTTCTGTTGGCAGCAACTTTCACAACAAAACACTCGATGAAAAACTTGCCCTCAATGAACAAATCATCGACATTGTCATGCATATTGAGGATCCTCTCAAGCAAGATATTCTTATTCAACAAGCCGCAGACATCATGCGAATTCCCTTTGAATCCCTAAAAAACACTTTCAAAAGGAAAATAACAAACAAAAAGCCCCAAATCGCTCTGGTAAAAAACCCCGCTTCGGGTCATTTGGACAATACAGAGCAAGATATCCCGTTGCTAGAAGAAAAAATTTTTTGTGCTATATTGAATAGTATGCTCACAGACCAGCGTTTGACTATAGAGCAGCAGCTTGTACCCTATTTTTCAGCACGGACCCAACGCCTTCTTGAAGCAGTAAACACTGTACAAGAAAGAGTTGTACGTAATAAAGGCTTTTTTTCTTCATTCCTTGAGGAGCTCGTTGAAGAAGATAGACGGTGGATTATCCGTGCAAGCATGAAGCATGACTCGCCTATAACCAAAGAAGTTTTTGAGCAACTTCTTTTACACTTCTGCAAATTTCACTGGAAACAAATTGTCCAACACGTGAAAGAAGAACTTGTAAAGGCAAAAAAGTTAAATAATGTCGACCAAATGCATACGCTCATGAAAAAGTTTAACGAGCTTAAACTTGGCATGCAGCATAGGGGGTTAATATGAAAAAAACAGTCAAAAAAAGTACATCTAAAAAAGCATCTGCTGTAAAAAAGAAACCTGTCAGCAAAAAAGCTCCCACAAAAAAAGTAGCACCAAAAGCAAGCAAAAAAATAATCAAGAAGTCACCCACCAATAAAAAAGTGGTAAAGAAATCTGCAAGCCAAACAACAAAAAAATCAACTACAAAGAAAGTGGTTTCCAAAAAACCAAATTCTAAAGTTGTCGCTAAACCTGTTCCAGCAATAAAAAAGACAAAACCTGAAACCACCAAGACGGTCAAAAAAAACTCTGATGCGGCCTCTGATCGCATTCTGTCACATAAAAAATCACGTACCGCGGCACAAACGAGCAAAATAAAAAGCCTTTTAAAGCAGAAGGTGAGCAAGCCAAAGCCAAAGGGGAAAGCTAAACAGGTTGTACAGACACAAGTTACACTTAAAAGTATAGAGAAACAAATAGAGGCGCTTCTTGAAAAAGGTCACTCTGAAGGTGTTTTAACCTACGAAGAATTGATTATTTTTAGTCAGCGCAATAAAATCAGCGAAGAGGACGCGAACGAACTCTTACGTCTGTTAGAGCGTGAGAACATTGATCTTATCTCACAAGAAGAGCTTGATAGCGCATCTTCTGATTTTGAAACAATCACTGATGATGAATCGGGCACATCGTACAAGCCACTCAAACAAAACATTGAGTCGTCACTTGAAAGTAACGAATTCTCAGGTGACTTAGGCGATGACGATGATCTAGGCGATAAGGAACTTGAAAAAATCAAGTCAATCCTGGAACCAAGCCAACTCAATGACCCTGTAAAGCTTTACCTTAAAGAAATTGGTAAAATTCCTTTGCTTAATAAGGTTACCGAAAAAGTTATCGCCAACAAAATTTATGAAGGTAAAAAAGAGTCTATTGACGCAGTTTCTCGTTTTCCTTTTGTCGCAAAAGATTTAATGAGTTTTGAAGAGCGCATCGAAAAAGATTCCTCTTTCCTAAAAGATATCGTCCAATTCTCAGATTTTGATGAAGATAACTCTCCAAAGTTTGAGGAAGAAAAAAACAAACTCCTCGCATCTGTTCGTACTATCAAAGACCTTACGGCAAACGAAGACAAAATTTACCGCTCATATCGTGGTCAGCTTGATTCTGAGAGCAAGAAACGTGAAATGCTTGCGGCGGTTGAAGAAAACAAAAACAATATTATTAAAACAATCCAATCAATCAAGCTTTCCAATAAACAACTTCGCAAGTTTGGCAAAAAAATTGAAAAATTTGCAAGCAAGATTACCGGTAAAGAAGACGAGGTCAAGGTCTGTCAGGAAAAACTTAAGTTCTATCAAAGCATAGCAGACAAAAAGCCTCAAGACATTGAGCAGATCAACACACTTGAAAGTACCATCAGAAGCAACAACAAGCTTATCAAAAAAACAGAGGGCGAAGCTGGTGTCAGCAAAGAACAAATGACAAAGCTTTACGGCCAGTTTCTTGCCGCACAACAAAAAGATAAGATTGCAAAAGGAGATCTTGCTAAGGCAAACCTGCGTCTTGTGGTCAACATTGCAAAAAAATATATCAACCGCGGACTTCATTTTCTTGACCTGATACAAGAGGGAAATATTGGGCTGCTCAAAGCTGTTGAAAAATTTGAATTTGAACGTGGCTTTAAATTCTCAACATACGCTACCTGGTGGATTAGACAAGCCATCACGCGAGCTATTGCTGATCAATCACGAACAATTCGTGTTCCTGTACATATGGTTGAAACACTGAGCAAAATCAATAAAATCACTCGTACCTACGTACAAGAAAAAGGCCGCGAGCCAACGTATGCTGAGCTTTCTAAAGAGCTCAATCTTGATGAGAAAAAAATTAAGAACATTATCAAGATTTCTAAAGAGCCAGTTTCTCTGGAAACGCCTGTTGGTGATAGTGAAGATACCTATCTCAAAGACTTCATTGAAGATGAAAATGAATACTCACCAGTAGACGCTGTCATTAATGAAGACTTGAAAGAAAAAGTTCGAGAAATACTCAAGTCACTGACACCACGTGAAGAAAAAGTCCTCAAGATGCGTTTTGGCATTGATGTTGCTTCTGAACATACACTCGAAGAGGTCGGGAAAGACTTTTCCGTTACCCGTGAGCGTATCAGACAGATTGAAGTTAAAGCTTTACGCAAGCTACGTCATCCATCACGCAGCAAAAAGCTCCAAAGCTTTTTCAACAAAGATAGTGACAACGGCTCTGGTAACGAAGGTCTTGAATAAAGCAATGGGGAGAAAGGCCGATGCGCATTTTACACATTATTACAAGTCTACGCATTGGTGGGGCTGAGCAGGCTCTTTATAACTATTTAAGTGCAGCACAAAAAAGCGACATGGTTCATCATGTCGCTTTTTTTCATGATGGCCCTCTTAATAAAAAAATACAAAGCCTCGGCATTCAAACAACACATATACGGGGAGTATTACATCGATACGACCCTTTTTTGCTCATACGGCTCATACGTCTGATCAAGATATTTCAGCCCAACGTTATTCATTCATCACTCTGGTCTGCCAACATTATCAGCCGAATAGCAGCAAAAATTCTAGCTATACCACTCATCTGTGACTTACATGGCAAGTGTACTCATGAAGGACGTATGCGAAACATACTTGACCGAGCAACCTGCTCTTTTGCCTGCTCACATGTGGCAGTATCTCAAGAAATAAAAAAGCTATATCAGCGGCATATTATTCCAGCACAATACGCGTCATCACACACGGCGGACACAGTCATCGTCATTAGAAACAGTATTAACGTCGACCAAATACGTCAACAGGCTCACAACAAAGCGCTCAAACGAAGTGACATCGGTCTCGATGAACATGATTACGTCATTGGTTCAATCGGTAGGCTTGAATCAATTAAGTCATACGACGTGCTGCTTAAGGCATTTGCTGCCATCAAACAAATTGCTACTAAACCACTTAAGCTATGCCTTGTTGGGGATGGCTCTGAGCGGAACAATCTTGAAACACTGGCACAGAACCTCAATTTAAAACATCGTGTTTTATTTGTTGGCATGCGCAATGATGCATACCGATTTTATCCACTGTTCGACTGCTTCGCACTGTCTTCGCAAAGCGAGGGTATTTCTATTGCACTTCTCGAGGCACTTGCGTTTGGGCTTCCCATCGTTACAACACATGCCTACAAAACTCATGAAATTATTACACATGGAATAAACGGCATGCTTTGCCCAATAAACAATCTCAGGCTCATTACCAAGCATTTATCAACGCTCTACACAAACGACGACATCAGAAAAACAATGTCAAAAAGAAACTATAGATATGCACAAAAAACATTTAATATTGAAAACATTGTCAAACAGTATCACAAAGCCTTTGAAAAGGTAAGAGAACTATAAAACCAGGCATAGCATTGGAGAAATTATAAAAAAGGTTTGATTTTTTCAGTCGGGTTGTGTATTCTCTTACTTAAATAAAACGTTGATAAAACGTTTTTTAATTAGCGATAACCTCCATTTCCCCTGTCCATGACTTCTGTCTGGATGGGGGATAAATATTTTTACCAACTCCTCTCATGCAAGCATACAAAATAACCATCGCATACGATGGTTCCGACTTTTTTGGCTGGCAAGTTCAACCAGATCAACCAACCGTCATGTCCAAGCTTTGTGATGTGTATCACAAAACATTTGGCCACAAGATCCACATGATTGGAGCCTCTCGCACTGACACTGGTGTGCATGCACTTGGACAAATTGCACTTTTTAGAACACACATCATTGTTGGTGAAGAAAAAATGCGTGATGCTTGGAATAATGCACTACCACAAAGCATTCGAATTCGCAGCCTCGAAAAAGCCCCTGAAAACTTTCATCCTTGTAAAAATGTCCGTCAAAAAACATATTGGTACATCCTTTTTCTTAAACCACCACTACCACTTGTCGCGCGTTATGGGTGGTACTACCCCTTTATGAAACGTGTATGCCTAGATAAATTTTACCAGGCACTCAAACTGTATGAAGGAACACACAACTTTACTTCTTTTTGTCGTATTGAAGATGCACAAAAAAATCCAGTGCGTACAATCGATAGCATTGAAGTCAAAAAATGGGGCCATATGAATACGCTGCTCGTGTCAATTAAGGGCCAATCGTTTTTACGTTTTCAGATCAGACGAATGGTTGGTTATGCACTTGATGTTGCACAACGACCAGATTTATCAGTAAACTATATTCAACAACTTTTAGACAATCCTCATGACCAGCAAACATTAATTAAAGCCGATGGCTCTGGCCTATGCCTGAGAAAAGTAACATACCATGATTAATAAAAATGAACTCATCAAGAGAACTCTAACCTCAATCGTACTTATTCTTCTTGGTGGGGGTGCATATCTTCATTCTTCCAACGCTTTTTGTGCATTACTCCTCACAGCACTCGCCTACATCCTTGTTTTTGAATGGCCAAAGCTTATAGGACCTCGATCGGCAGAGTTTTATTTTCTAACACCGGTCTACCCAATTTTACCCGTAGTACTGCTGATCGCTCTCACTCAACAATTTTACAAATATGACAAACTTATGCCACTCTATCCATTTTTGATAGCAGCCATCGCTGATACATGTGGCTTTTTTGTCGGCAAATTACTAGGCCAACACAAGCTGTGCCCAAAACTCAGCCCAGGCAAAACCTGGCAGGGACTAGGTGGAAGTTTGTTAGGAGTATTTTTAGTAAACTACTTTTTTACACCATCAATACCAACCTTAGCCTCTTTGCCATGGCACGATGGCCCGCTCTTTATTTACACCATCTCAATTTTACAAACATTCTTTGCTCTCTTTGGTGGCCTTTTTGCTTCGTTTCTTAAGCGTCAAAAAGATCTTAAAGACGCAGGTACGATCCTACCTGGACATGGTGGATTACTTGATCGTTTTGACTCAGTTTTTTTTACCGTTATCATTGTTTGGGTAATGGTTATTCTTAAAAATTATATTTCATAAGCTAAAAAATTAATGAAGAACAAAAGAGTTCATCAGGCAATCAAACATCTACTTGATGGTGAACACGCTTGGAACCTGGCATCTTCAAATACATTACGCATGTTTGGAAAGCTCAGCTTGTACACAAGCCAGCAAACACTGAGGACCTTCGCCAACAAAGCAGTCAACAAAAAACTCATAGATACGATCAACATCGAACAATCAAAGATTTATGATTACGCCCAAAAACTTATGCAAGACTATGAAAATGCAGTTGAAGGCCGTAACACGCAACGTGCAAAAGAACTTGGTACAGAGATTTGTTGGCTACGAAGCGGTATTCAGGTAATTAACGAACTCACCCAGCACACAATCGCTACAGAAAAAATCGATGGACGTATTTATACCTTGGGCCGATATTCAGGGGGAACGTTTGTCCGAGACAACATTCCTGCAAATATCCCCGTGCATCATTGGTGGTGGCATTACACCGTAGACACTGTTACAACAATGCTAAAAAATGACCTCACAACGCTTTGTCAACCTGCACGATACATGGTTGCATCCTACATACTAAATCCGGAAAGTTTTTATTGTTTTATAAGCTGCCTTATGGATGAATTTCCCAACACCTATGAAACATTTTTCGAATACCCTTCTGAAAAATATAGACTCAGCAACGAAAACCTAGAACTATTGGGCAAGCTGGTTCATTTGGTTGAAGCATTTGATGATATGATCTACGACAAATATGATGTTGTATGTGACCTTTCATCATTGCCTGAAGATACTAGGCTTGAAACGATCAAAAAAATATTTACCGATCCCTTGTGGGGTGAAATTAATGAGCTCGCCCAAAAGCTTTTTGACAACATTCCAAACTACATAGGGTAGAAAATGAATGAAGAAAATCTACAAAAACAACTTTTGAAGGAAATCAATGCCGTTGACGAAGCAAAAATCAAAGAGCTCGTAAAAAAAGGCGCAGACATTAATGCAGCTTATCCTGCAAACAAACTTTACCCCTGTGATAAAACACAGACGTACCCCTTAGTTGAATTAACAGGGAAGTGTAGTATCGAACTTATTGCTTGGCTCATTCAGCACGGCGCCAACGTCAATGTACAAGAAACATGTGATGGGAGAAGCCCTCTGCACAATGCACCTAATCATGAAACAGCAAAACTTCTAATTCGTGCTGGAGCCGATGTCAATGCTGAAGGTGGATTTAGCCTATCGCCATTTTTATGCACTATTTATGACAATGACCTAGAAATGTTTCAATTCATGCTTGAGCATGGTGCAGACGTCAACCACTCACTAACATGTGTTGATGAGAATGAGGTACGCTCCGCTCCGCTGCATGCAGCTATTCATTGTGAGAATATTACCATGGTTAAAATGCTTATAGACCATGGGGCACGCCTTGACATGTTTGACACACTGTCTCAAACACCGCTACACACCGCTGCAGAAATAGGTAATATGCAAATAATAACACTTCTTTTGGAACATGCAGCTGATGTTGACCAACTTGACATTTTACCTGAGACAGCTTTATTTTCTGCTATACTTTATGATAATTTTGAGGTCGTACAATTACTCATCGAACGTAAGGCCAACGTCAACGCAAAAAATCTCATGGGAGAAACCCCTTTACATCTTGCAGTAAGGCTTGGTGATCTGGAAATGACCAACTTCCTCATCGAATCTGGCGCCGACCTTTACGCAAAAAGGTATGATAACAGAACACCATTGATGGCTGCAAAATGGGAAGCTCACTCACCTAAAGGTATCAGTGTTTTTAACCATCTAAAGAAAGTGTATATGCAAGATATTCTTAAAAAGATTACAATTCCCAAAGAGTGGATACTGTGTGTTGATGAAGGCTTTGTTACCGACGAACTAAGAAACAAAATTGACAAACAATGCTATAACTTTGTATGTGCAACGATTAGCAACATCAAGGAAATCACGGTCATTGACGAAAATGCACTCCAAACTATTATAGACGCTGTTTATAGAGAATACGAAGCCTTAGCTGAATACAATACTTATGCAGAGGACACCGTCAAAGATTTTTTTGAAAAAGAAATTATTACTAAAGTCCAACAACACGTATTTACTAATCTCAATTTTGGGCACATGTGGGCTTTGGCACAGTACAACTATCGCAAAAAACAAAGCCAAGTAGTAGATAATGAATCGTTTATCGGTGCGGTAGCTGACAGGCTAAGTTGCGGAGAAGAAATGGCACAAAAAGTGATCCATGATGTTGGACAAGCTTTAAGCAAATTGCTACAAAACAACCCCAAGCTAGAATCAGTACGTTTAGGAGGACTTGGAACATTCTATTACCACGCTTTTCCAGGAGGGAAATGCTTCCTTCAGTTTAAAACTGCTGCTCAGGCAAATTCATTTGTTGATGGCAAGCTGGAAGACTTCACTGTTACAATAGATGGTAATCACAAGCTAGTACAAAAATTGATGCTCCAAGCGCATATAAAATATGCGGATTTGGCAACACTCTTTACTTCAGCAGTGTTAAGCAACCTGATAAAAAACGCAAGGCAAAAGCCTACATATTTACCAGCCATAGGAACATTTTATTGTTGGCAAACAACTGAAACTACAGGCATTAATCCCATAACAGAAGAAGTTGTTACTATTCCGAAAAGAAATAAACTTGGCCTTCTACCTGATAAGTTTTGGTTTCATGTGGAGTTTAATCTTCCTCAACCAGCAGAGATTACTCCAGCAAGTGACTGATAAGCACTTTTGACTTCCTCCATTGATGCACCATCTTCAAGCGTTGTTACATCACCCAGCGCCCCACCAAGCACAACTGCTTTAATCAGACGACGCATGATTTTGCCGGAGCGTGTTTTTGGTAGCTCTTGAACAAAATAAATACCAGAGGGCTTAGCAAAAGAACCAATCTGCTCTCGTACAGTTTGGATAATTTCATTTTTGAGATCTTGACTCTCTTCAACACCTTTAGCTGCTATGGCAAAGATCACAATTTGCTCGCCCTTGATGTCATCTTTAGTTCCAATAACTGCAGCTTCAACTATATCTGGACAACTAACAACTGCTGATTCAATCTCGGCAGTTCCGATGCGATGCCCTGCAACATTAAGTACCTCATCAGCTCGACCAAGTAGCCAAAAGTAGCCGTCCCTATCTTTAATAGCGTAATCACCGGGATAATAACAACCAGGAAACTTTGACCAATACACCTGCTTAAATCTCCCTGGATCATTGTATACGCCAATAGACATGCCTGGCCATGGATTTTTAATAACAAGATAGCCCTTAACTCCTGCCGGAACACACTGCCCATGCTCATCGACGACCTCTGCCTGAATACCAGGTAACGGCATTGTAGCCGACCCAGGCTTGAGCGCCACCAAATCTTTACCTAACGCCGGTGAAATCATAAATCCGCCAGTCTCAGTCTGCCACCATGTGTCAATAATAGGACATTTTTTCTTGCCTATAACGTTGTTGTACCAACTCCATACTTCTGGGTTAATTGGCTCGCCAACACTCCCCAACACTTTTAAACTTGAAAGATCATGTTTTTCTATCCATGAATCTCCAAACCGTTTGCACATACGCAATGCTGTCGGCGATGTATAAAAAATATCAACCTTATATTTTTCAATCAATGACCACCATACACTTGCATTTGGATAATCAGGGGCTCCCTCGTGAATGAGCACTGCAGCACCATGCATTAACGGTCCATATACAACGTATGAATGTCCAGTAATCCAACCAATATCAGCCGTACACCAATATATAGACTTATCAGTTATATCAAAACCCCATTTAATCGTTGAATAAATGTAGGTCAAGTAGCCAGCTGTTGATTGTATAATGCCCTTTGGCTTTCCCGTAGTGCCCGATGTATACAGGATAAAAAGGGGATGAGTCGATTCAACATGCTCCGCGGGCAAATCAGCTGCATGACCTTGCGCAACCTCGTCTAGGCATACCTCACTTCCTCCGTCATCCTGAACTCGCTGATCAGGGCGATTGACGAGAATAGTTTTTTCAATACTCGGACATTGCTTAACCGCGCTGCGTACAGTTGTACGTAGATCAATCTTTTTTCCTCGGCGAAGCGTATATTCACTCGTCACAACAAACCGTGCTTGTGTATCTTGAATTCTTTCTGCAAGCGCATGGGCACTAAATCCAGAAAAAACAACAGAATGCGTCGCACCAAGTCTGGCACACGCAAGCATCGTTGCTACTGCCTGTGGTGTCATCGGCAAGTACAAAACAACAACATCTCCCTTTTTGACCCCAAGCTCACGAAAGGCACCAGCATAACGGTTAACTAATGCATACAGTTGAGCATATGTAAGTAGCTGTGTTTGACCATTTTCACATTCCCAGTACAAAGCAATTTTGTCTTTTCTATCGCTGCTCATATGTATATCTAAGCATTGATATGATGCATTGATCAATCCCCCCTTAAACCACTGTGCATACGGCTCATTCCATTCAAGCACTTTGTCCCAAGGCTTAAACCATGAAAGTTTTTGAGCTTGCCTCTCCCATAACTTTATGTTGCTTTTCATTTGAGCCTGGCACATCTGCACTAGTTTCCCTTTCTTAAATATTCAAATAGCAGTAACTTTTTTTGCATAAAAATATGCTTTGAGTACACTCAACAATGTAAAAACACTGATAACTCTAACATATTCAAAATAACCATGCAAAAGCCTTGTTTTCCTATCTTACTTATTGTTTTTTCCGTCATGCAAAGTTTTGCTCTGGCAGAAAAAATAATCATTATCAACCCTGCCGGAGACGGCAAAAAAACCGGCAGAGAACTGCGTCACGGTTACGAACGAGCACAAACATTCAAATGCGCACAAAAGCTGAAAAATCAGCTTCTTTTACAACAAAACTGCAAAGTTTTATTGACACGCAATATCGGTGAAGAAGTTGTGCCATGGCAAAATGCATCGTTTGCCAATCGCATGCTCACAGATATTTTTATAAGCATACACATTACAACACACAGAAAGCTTAAACCATGCATAACATTTTACCAGATCACCTTTGACCCACACGGTGATTTCATTAAGCGCTCATTTGATAGCCATTCTTTTATGCCCGTCCATCAGACCCATCTTGGCAACACACAAGCAACACGCTCAACGCTCAATAGTTTTTGCAAGTTCCTGCGTCAAGGACCGCACACAAAACAATTTGATTGTCATGGTCCTTATGCTATCCCCTTTAAACCGCTTGTTGGTATTCAAGCGCCACTCACTTTTGGTATTGAGCTATGCCTTTCTTATGACGAAGAATGGAGCATTTTTATCGAACCCCTGGTGATGGCTTTGGAACAATTTCTATCTAGTGTGGAACATAGGCTATAAGTTTTTCTTGTCCTGTCTGTTCAAGTAATTTTCTTAAAGCACTCTTGATAAAATAGGGAGTTCCACCATATGATTTTGACAATTCATCTTTAATTTGGGCTAGCAGCCGATCGACCTCATGATAGTCTCTGTCATCAAGCGCCTTACCAAGTAATGACAACTCCCACATACGAGTACCACTACAAATTTGTTGATATTGCTTGCTCCAAGCATCCTTGTCCAAATCAAGCTCTATCATTTTTTTCCATAGATACAGCCCCACCTCTTTATGGTGTTTTTTATAAGCAAGCTCAACGGGCAAATCACCATCTTGATTACGTTGACTTAAAATTTTTTTTATAAGCACCTTTGTCTGATCAGCTTCTTCTAATTTTTGCAAAAACTGCAACATGAAAGTCTGGCTCTCTGATAAAAATCCTAAAATCTCGAAAAATTTGTGCAGTATATTCGAGCCATTTTTCCCATAACCACATAAAATAATTTCTTCGGAAGTAACAACATCATAAAAAACACTAACTTCTGTTCCTTCGTGATCTGGCCTTCCCTCACTTCCAGAACAAAGGGATTGCGTAAAACAAAAAACCAATATCGCACAAAATAACGTTTTCATTCTTCTTCCCTTTTATCCTCTCCTATGAAAGATCTGATCATAGATCCTGCAGTACACTTACCCTGTGGATCACGCTTGTCATAATATTCGATTATTTTACCTTGCTTAATGAAGTACACTCGATCAAGAGTTTGCCGAACAAAATCCATATCGTGCGTTGCCACGACAATTGCAATACCATCACCAGCAAGTTGTCTAACAATTGCAGCTACTCTTCTGCTATTAACGGGATCGAGCCCCGATGTAGGCTCATCTAACAATAATGCCTGAGGACTAAAGCACAATGCACGAGCAATTGCTACACGCTGCCTTTGCCCCTGTGATAACTGTGATGGCAAACGATCTTGCAAGCCCAAAACATCCAAGCGTTCAAGTTGCTTTTGAGCTATAGACTGCGCTCTTTTTTTTGTTTGTTTTACAACCGTCATTAATGGCCCCATACAATTTTGCAGCACACTCATATTTTCAAACAAGTTAAATGACTGAAACACAAGGCCTATTTCGGCAGTTCGCTGAACGGGTGACAATGTCTTAATATCATCACCATCACCACACAACACAACTCCGGCATAGCTTTTAACAAGCTGGGCAACGACTGATAAAAGTGATGTTTTCCCCGAACCACTCGATCCAAGCAACGTAGTAATTCTTCCAGGAGTAAACTCACACGATATATTTTCTAGGACGGTGTTTCCTTTGTACGTTAGCGTCACATTCTTTACTTTAATCATATAAGAAACCTCCGTTCAAGTATCTTGCTAACTATGTTTAACATTGCAGACAAGGCAAGATACAAACAAGCAGTAGCTAGGTACACAGGCAAAGGATCCATCGTTCGTGCAACTATATTTGAGGCAACCTTGGTAAGATCAAGCACTCCAATCGCAGAAACCAATGCGGTACTTTTAAGAAGTGACTCAAATTCATTGATAACAGCCGGATATGCACGCCGTAACATTTGTGGCACGATCACATAATGCAAAGCTTGTATGTTAGAGTAGCCTAGCACAAGACACGCATCCCACTGTCCGAAACTAACAGCGTTCATTCCTGCTCGTACGATTTCAGTCATATATGCGGCAGAACACAGACCAAGGGCTAGGACAGCGGCAAGCCATGCTGGTAAATCAATACGCAAAATATCTGGGATAACAAAATAGACAATAAGTAACTGTACATATACCGGAATTGCACGCAAAACATAAACATAAGTAAGAATAAAGGGTTGAGTAAACTTCCTGCTCAAACGTCTACACCCAGCAACGCCCAGAATAAATCCCAGTGATAGACTCATCAAGACACTCGCAGCCCAAATTCCCGTGGTCATTAACAATCCGCGCAAAAGCATGCCCGTATAAAGTAAAATAATCGTAGCACTTTGCATGCTCATAACCCCCTTCCTGCAACCGTTACAAAGCCAAACCATTTCTGTTCTATCTGTGCAATAGTTCCATCACGAAGCATATTGGCAATATTCTCGCCAATGGACTTGATGAGCATCGTGTTCTGTTTGTTAATACCAATACCACAACCTCTGCTTTGGTACTCAATCGGAAGCGTAACGTCTAGACTGACTA
This sequence comes from Campylobacterota bacterium, assembly GCA_020633995.1. Classification (NCBI taxonomy): domain Bacteria; kingdom Pseudomonadati; phylum Campylobacterota; species Campylobacterota bacterium. The sequence continues at coordinate 84,042 of JACKCO010000005.1, forward strand.
ACTCAGAATTTTTTTGTCTTAAGCCCGGCAAAATATCAGGATCAAGTAGCGCTGCACTTGCTTTACCATATCTTAGTTCTAAAACAATATCACTCATCACTGGCACGGTCTTTGTTGTAACCCTCTGATTATTATCAAGCAAATATTTTTCCTGGCATGAACCCGGCTCCACGCAAACAACCGCATTTTGGCCACGAACAAGATCATCAAGTGAGGTAATTCCGTCCGGGATCTTTCCCCAAAAAACTAACGGATAGGTCGTACAGTCGCTACCTTGATAATAAATCATTTCGATTTTACGCTCACGTTCTGGGGTTATGCTAAGTCCAGAAAGCAAAATATCTATTTTCCCCTGCTCCAATGCAAGCAGAAGCCCAGCAACATTTAGGTCTTTGAAAACAAGTTTCCTGCCCAACCGCTTTGATAATTCATCTGCTATATCAATATCAAAACCATATAATGCACCTTGATTATCAAGACATGCAAACGGCTCGTAGCCGCTCATAACCCCCACGACTAATGACTTTGGGTCCTTGTTATTGCTTAGCGTGGACCAACTCACCACAGCGCCCAAACCAAAAACAACTAACGGTATTCCTATTTTTTTTATAAACATAAGAAAATTCCTTTGTCTTATACAAACAATACAAATCTACACATGCAGATTTTACATGCGCAAAATACAAACAATTCAGCTATCCTGCTTTTAAAGCAAGGCAATTAAACACTACATACGAAAATGATTGAAAATATAAAAAGATATATTAATGCCCGTGGGCATGATGAAATAGATGCATATGCACATGGAGCTGTGCACTAGCAAGAAGAGAAAGCGTTGTAGCTTGGCTGGCAAGCAGAAAAAGTTCACTCGCGCTATCGCGCTGAATCATCATGATCTAACCCTCCGTGTATAGATCGTTTCTTAAATACGCTTTATCAAGACCACCCCGATAAACATCGTAATCAATTTTTATTGTAAATGAAAAAAATATCAAAGGCAAATGGACGTAAATTTTAGTTTTCTTGGAAAATGAGCAAATCTACAGTATCATGGAAGTGCTTAGTACTTTATAATACTGTAGATGCCTACACCTAAAAACACGGTGCCATCATGCAAGAAATAATAACTTTTTTGCAAACAACTATGGAATCAGCATTTTCACAAATCGAAGGTCTCATGGGATATATTTGGCTTATCGGGGCTCTTATCCTGCTACTTTTGGAAATTAGCACCCCAGGGTTATTCTTTTTTCTATCATTTGCATGTGGCTGCATTACAGCTGCACTCATGGCCTTTCTTGCCTATCCATTTATGTGGCAATGTATTGGACTAGCTGGGGCAACAATCACTTCTTTCCTTGCCATGCGCTCGTACTTTACCGTCAGCAAGATGACAAGCCCCACCACAGAAGAAAAAGCTCCTATCAAAACAAATTTTCATGCACTCATCGGTGAAGAGTGCGTTGTTGTAAAAAAAATTGAACCTCATAAATCGGGGCAAGTTAAAGTAAAGGGAGAGCAGTGGGCAGCTAGGGCGAAGGACAATGTCGTGCTCCACGAAGGCACAGTAGTCCTTGTTATTGGCATCGAAGGTAATAAACTCATTGTACAGTAAAAATCATCGGAGACAGCTGTGATTGAAGCAGGATTTATAATATTCTTCTCTCTTCTTATCCTTTTTCTTCTCGTCGCTTTAAGCAAAGCAACGTATCTGATTAAACAAGCTGAAGTTGTCATCATCGAGCGCCTCGGTAATTTTCATACTATTCTCGAACCAGGGCTTCACATTATCATTCCATTTATTGATCAACCCCGCAAGGTCCTGTGGACGTTTATCAAGGAAGATGCACGGGGCAAGGCAGCATACCGCTATAATGACTTCATTACACGTATTGATTTACGCGAGTCTGTCTACGACTTTCCAAAGCAAAATGTTATCACTAGGGACAATGTCACCATTGAGATTAACGCCCTTCTCTACTACCAGATTACCGATGCAAAAGCTGCAGTTTATGAGGTTAGTAACGTACCACTTGCCATTGAAAAACTTACACAAACAACACTGCGTAACATTATCGGCTCGATGGACCTTGATGAAACCCTTACATCACGTGACAGTATTAATGAAAAACTACGTATTGTCCTTGATGAAGCAACTGATAAATGGGGGGTCAAAATTAACCGTGTTGAACTACAAGAAGTCAATCCTCCCGGCGACATTAAAATTGCTATGGAAAAACAAATGCGAGCGGAACGTGATCGACGAGCACTCATTCTTGAAGCTGAAGGTGCAAAGCGTGCTGAAATTTTGAAATCCGAAGGATACAAAATGGCTAAAGTCACCCGCGCACAAGGTGACGCTCAAGCACGGCTTGTACTTGCGCAAGCTGAATCAGAAGCAATCACCGTTGTGCAAAAAGCCATCCCTAACACAAATCCCTTGCCTTATTTAATTGCATTGAATTACATTAAAGCATTACCTGAAATTACAAAAGATAAAGATGGAAAATTGATACTTCTCCCTTACGAGGCATCGGCCCTTATGGGTTCAGTATCAAGCGTAAAAGAACTCTTTAACAATATACAAAAATAACATGGTTGCAAATATTCGTGTCCACTTGTTCGTCGTTTTTGTTTTAGTTGTCAGTCTGTGGCTCTTGGTTCCAACAAAATATCCCATAGAAGAGTTGTACTCAAAAGATGAGTACTTCGAGGACATGAGTATTGTTTACTACGATCTTGGCACACTTTGCATGAAACGTAAGGATTATAAAAAAGCGGTTAAAAACTTTAAAACATCCATCAATTATTTTTCTCAAAACATAAAAGCCTATAGGCAATTACTTGCTTGCTACAGAGTACTTGGCAAAACAAAGAAGGCAGATGCGGTTAAAACTAAAATCAAAGATCTTGAGGATGCTCTTAAAACCGAACAAATAACCCAAAAGCTAGGAGTCAGTAGATGAAATTTCAAAATCTTATCTCTGGTATTTTTCTTATCGTTTTTGGCACCTTACTGTTGCTTCAAAACTTTGATCTCATATCATTTGGTCTTTGGAAGTATGTTGTGAACTTATGGCCTCTTATCTTGGTACTTGTTGGTATTAATTTATTAACAAAGAATGGAAAGAAAAATCCAACATCAAAAGAACATAATTCAGGCAGCAACGAAGAATCCTTGCAATAATTGATTATAGCAACTTCAACCAGCCTAATTTGAGGTCTCGCATAATAATGAATAATATTTCTTAAATCAGCTCAGGCAGCCTGAGCAATCTGAATGTGAACACCACTTTTTTCTAGAAACTCAAGCCTTTAAAGATTTTAGATATACATTATGCACAGACCAATCTTTCTTAAAGGGGTCAGCCTCTCTTTCACAAATAAAATCTGCTTTGAAAAATTTTCAGCCCAGATCTATCCAGGAAGCCGTATTGCTATTATTGGCAAAAACGGTAGTGGTAAATCAAGTCTGTTAAATATCTTACGTCAAAAACTACAGCCTTCAGATGGCGAAATAGTTATTCCAGATAATCTTTGTATTAGTTATGTTGAACAAACAATCAATGACTTTAGTAACTTGAGTGGTGGCCAAAGATTAAACAAAAAGCTATCAGAGGCATTAGCTCAATTTCCAGACGTACTACTCCTTGATGAGCCCACAAATCACTTGGATCAAGATAACCGCAAAAGTTTAATACGAATGCTTAAACATTATCAAGGTACACTAGTTATCGTTAGCCATGATACAGAATTGCTACGTAACTGTATCAATACGCTCTGGTATATTGATAACAATAAAATTCACAATTTCACTGGCTCTTATGAAGATTATATACGAGAAATTAAGCAAAAACGAACATCCATAGAAAAAGAATTGACATCACTTAAAACTCAGAAAAAAAATACTCACAATGCTTTGATGAAAGAACAAAAACGTGCTGCTAAAAGTAAAGCGAAGGGACAAAAAAGTATTGAACAAAAAAAGTGGCCAACTGTAGTAAGCAAATCAAAAGCATTTAGAGCTGAACAAACATCTGGCAAAAAAAAATTAGCTATTGATAGAAAAAAGCAGCAACTAACTGAGCAGCTATCAGATTTAAGACTTCCAGAAATAATTCTCCCTAAATTTTCACTAACGTCAAACAATATCAGTTCTAATAATTTATTATCAATAAGTAGCGCAAATATTGGATATAACAAAGACAAACCTATTCTAAAAAATATTAACCTGTCTTTAGGAGGGAAAGAACGCATTGCACTCTGCGGTAAAAATGCATCGGGTAAATCAACATTGCTAAAAGCAATTTTGGGGCTAGATGAAATTTTCACCACTGGTAAATGGTATTTACCAGTTTCTGATTCCATCGGCTATCTAGATCAACACTACACTAACCTCAACCCAGAGCTTTCAGTTATCGATCACATAAAAAAATTGAGGCCCAATTGGACTGAGATAGAGATTCGACGTCACTTAAATGATTTTTTATTTAGAAAGAATGAAGAAGCCATGCAACCTACAGCAACCCTTTCAGGCGGGGAAAAAGCACGAGCTTCTTTAAGCATGATTGCCGCTAAAACACCAAGGCTATTAATTTTAGATGAAATCACCAATAATCTTGATCTGGAAACGAAGGAGCACTGTATCCAAGTTTTAAAAGAGTATCCTGACGCTATAATAATTGTCTCTCATGAAGAAGACTTTTTGCAAGCAATAGGTATTGATCAGACTTACACGGTGATTAATCATACAATTAGCAGCTAAAAAAATAACTGCTAAGTCACCACTTCATGGCTTCTTGCAAAAACAACTTTTTCAACGCTCTCCCTCGATGGCTTATCGAATTTTTAATACTTTGTGGTAGTTCTGCCATCGTTTGATCAAAGCCTTGTGGAAGAAAAATAGGATCAAATCCAAAACCTTGTACACCTCGAGGAGGAAATAAAATCTTCCCATGAACCTTTGCTTCAGCTTTTGCAATAACATTAGACTTCGGATTGTAAATAACTACCGCAGACTGAAAATAAGCACTGTAATCATCTGAGGCTTGAAACATTTTTTCAATCTCTTTAAATGCTTGGCCAGAGCCACCAGACTTGACTAAAAACTCTTTCGTCCGTACGCCTGGAAAACCATCCAGTGCATGTATACATAATCCAGAGTCATCCGACATGGTCACTTCATTAACAATGTTACCGTAATATTTTGCCTTATGAATCGCATTTTCAAGAAAAGTTTCATATGGCTCATCAGGTTCATCAATAGAATAATCATTAAGCGATAGCACTGTTATTGCATTATCATTCCACGCGGCTTCTTCAAGCATCGCCCTAATTTCAGCTACTTTTCCTTCATTGGTTGAGGCTACAAAAATTTTTTTACTCATAACTACTTACAATAAATTACGTTATTATTTTTTTTAGCTCAGTCGACCGGTGAAAACTAATGGCAAAATGATGTGCATAATCTCTCAGCGAAATAAGCAGCTGGCCGGCAATACTTTTCTGATCTAGTTTTTTACCACGAGGTAAATTTTGAGAAAAAACTGTCTCTTCAGCTTTAGCAAGACTTACAAAGGTCAAATCTGGAAACAAATCTTTAACCGCATTAAGCTGTCCTTTGCCACCATCAATAAGGACAAGATCTGGTAGGTCCTTGCCAGCTTTATAACGACGCTGCACAATTTCTCGCAAACTAGCATAGTCATCTTGTCCTTCAACCGTTTTTATATGAAAATGTCGGAATAACGGTTTATCAGGCTGACCATTGGTAAATCGAACACATGAACCCACCATAAAGTTTCCCTGTTTGTGCGAAATATCAAAACAATCAATAGTTTTTGGCTCAAAATCAAGCATTAAGAGTTGTTTAAGAGCCCTCCCGACCGATGCCTGACGTTTCATTTTCTGTTCGGCATGAATTCGTGCTAGACGCAACAGTGCTGCGAAATGGCCTTGACTTGGCTTGTTTATTTCAACGGAGTGCCCAAGACGGTGATACATCTGCAAAAATTGTTCGTAAACAATTTTTTGTTCATCTGTTATGTCAAAGTCTACAAGTATTATTGATGGAGGCGAAAATGTGCGATAGTAACTCATAAAATATTCATGACACTGCTCGGTTGCTTCTTGCAGATCACGAAACGGAAAATAAAATACTCGCTTCTGCGTGAGCGCAGTTTCCCGCTCGCCCAGAACAAATAACACGTTGAATTCTTCAAGAAAAACCCAAATATCTTTACGTGCACGCCCTTCAATAAGTGAATTTTTTGCCTGCAGGGCATGAAACACCTGCTCAAAAGCTTGATAATAAGAAGTCAATTCTTTTGATCGCTCAAAATTTAGTTGTTTATTATTTTGCTCGATTTCCTTTTCAAGATGCTTTAAAAATGCCGTGTGGCCCTTTTGCAGTGATAGCTTTGCAAGCTCAAGGCGTTCAAGATATCCCTGTTCATTAAAATCATCTTTACAGATGCCCGCACACAGGCCCATATGATAATACAAGCACCCATTGGGGATTTTAATCTTACACAACCGCAACTGGAAGGTCTTAATTAAAAAGTCATACACTTTTCTTGCAGAAGCCTTATCCAGAAACGGTCCGAAGTACGTCCCCTTACGTTTTTTGTTACGCACAAGCATAAGCTCTGGTAATTTAGTACGTATGGGAATAAAGAGATACAAAAACGGTTGCCCCGACTTGAGTAACACATTAAATCGAGGCTGATAGCTTTTAATAAGCTTGGCCTCAAGCAGCATAGCTTCAAGCTCACTGTCTGTAATTATGTGGTCTAAATCAACGCTTTCCTGAAAAATAGCATCTACTTTTATATCAATGCCCTGTCGTTGAATATACTGGGACAACCGTCTTTTCAGATGCTTTGCTTTTCCAACATAGACAACCTCACCTTGATCGTCTTTAAAAAGATAGACCCCCGGCTTTGGTGGTAGCTTTTTTATGGCACTGATCAACTGAGTATTTTTTTCCATCAAGCTCTCAAGCAGTAAAAGATCAAATCTTTACTCAACAATTTTGCCTTCTTTGACAAGCTTGTAGTTACGTTGCCCAACATAAATAGCCGCAATAATCCATAAACCAATCAACCCCATTCCCAAAACGGTGCCATAGGTAAAAAGCATACCCATGTCATGTTTCAGTGTATTGGTAATTTGAGCCCCCGTTGCCTTTGCGCTGCGTCCACCAAACATATCAACCCAACCTTTTGCTTTAAATTTTGCATTTTTGCTCGTTGGAATGTACATCATTTCTTTGGTTGGGTTATTGACTGCATAACTCAGCCCTTTAACAACAATCATGACACCAAATGTGGCCCATAGCATTTGTCCGGCTGATGGTGCCTGCAAGTAGAATGTATATAAAAATGCAAGTACTCCAGCAAAACACACTGGGTAAACAAGTAGGCAAAAACGCAGGCCATAACGCTTCATCAGGTAACTTGTGCCAAGCAACGCCATCAAAAAAGCAAGTCCATTAGTACATACCCCAAAAATTCCTAAGAATTTTGCAAACCCAGTTTCCGTTGCATAATAATCGGCGGCTTGTCGATCCATTTGATACTCTAGAATTGTTGAGATAACCTCATAAAATGTTGAAACTATTAGTACACCAAACAAATATGGCCGCGTTACAAGTAAGCGAAGTCCCCCAACAAATCCTTCAATGAATCCTTCTTTTTCTTTTTCAGTTTCTGCAGCAGCTTTATTTCCTACACGAAGATTTGCAGGAATAACACGCATAAAAGTCCAAATAAGGTATATAACCATAAAGACAAGTATCGTTGCTAACAAAAATAAGCGCCATATACCGCCTAACTCTTCTGTAAACATTGTCAGCGCCGACAACCCAATACTCCCAATTTGAGCGCCCGCAATGATGAGTGGAAATCCAGCTTTTGCAGAGTCAGTATCGGTAACACTAATGGTAAAAGACCAAAACAGTGGGATAATCAAGGAACCAAAACTTTCAATACTGAAGTATGAAAGCCAACCAACCAATGCAAGCGGCCATCTGCCTAAGACAGCCTCGCCAGCGTAGTGACGGAGAGCAAGCAGTACGGTAATCGCCGCGAATATAGCCCCATAAAATGAACATATAACGTAAAATAACTGATGTTTTTTAAAAACGTCAACAAGCTTTGAATAAATCAAAACCATTGCTATAACAACAAAAACAGACCATGTTTTTGCAATCGGCTGGAAAAGGCCACCCTGCCCAGATGCCCAACCAAGACTTTCTGGAAATGCTATCTTGAAAAAAACAGCATTTTTGAGCAAACGCATCATCCAATAAACGCCAATAATTGTAAGAAAAGTAAGAGAGAGCAGACTAAATTTTTTTACTTCTGTTGGCTTCAAATCAGGCCAAAAAATATGCACTATTTTGTATAACATTGCCTAACTACTCCTTCTTTAAAAATAAAACCCATTTACACATAAAAAAGCTGGCGCTTACCACAGAGGATAAGCGCCAGTTACGTTTTCGATAACTATCCAAATGAATGGTTAGTGGACTAACGTCCCCAACGGTCTCCGCCGCCGAAACCACCACGGCCTCCGCCGCCATTACCGCCAAAGCCACCACGGCTTGGACCACCTTGGCCACCTCTGCTACCAAAACGGTCACGACGAGGTTCTTGAGGACGAGCTTGGCTAACGCGCATACGACGACCTTCAAGTTCATAGTCATTCAAACCATCAATAGCAGCTTGAGCTTGGTCAGCATCACCCATTTCGATGAATGCAAAGCCTTTTGCTTGGCCAGTAAATTTGTCCATAATAACTTTTACGGACTCAACATCACCGTGTTGCTCAAAAAGAGGTTTAAGAGCATCTTCAGTAACTGTGCGGGGTAAGTTTCCTACGTATAATTTCTTCATTTAATGAACCTAACTAAAAATAAATATAATAATAATTTCTTAATTTTTTTCTTTGAGTAACGTAATTTTCTATACTAAATCGTAGTCTTACCCCTTCATAAAAAATATAAATCTAGAACCGTTATTCAACAATCTTGCCTTCTTTAACGAGTTTGTAATTGCGCTGGCCAACGTAGATGGCCGCTGCGATCCACAAACCAATCAGGCCCATACCAAGTACTGTTCCATAAGTCATCAATGTAGCCATATCATGCTTGAGCGCATTGGTAATTTGAGCACCACCCATTTTTGCGCTGCGTCCACCAAACATGTCAACCCAGCCTTTTGCTTTAAACTTAGCGTTTTTACTTGTTGGGATATACATCATTTCTTTGGTTGGGTTATTCACCGCATAGCTAAGACCTTTAACAACAATCATCACGCCAAAGGTTGCCCACAACATTTGCGCCGCCGCAGGTTGTTGTGAATAAAAACCGTATAAAAACGCAAGCGCAATACCAAAACATACTGGGTAAACAAGCAAGCAGAAACGAAGGCCATAACGCTTCATCAAATAACTTGTGCCAAGCAACGCCATGAAGAATGCAAGCCCATTAGTGCATACACCAAAAATACCCAAAAACTTTGCAAAGCCAGCTTCAGATGCATACGCAGGGTAAGCAGCTGCTTGTCGTTTCATCTGATAATCAACAACAGTCGCTACAACTTCGTAAAATGTTGAAACGATCAAGATACCAAACAAGTATGGACGTGTAAGCAACAAGCGAATACCACCAACAAAGCCTTCAATAAATCCTTCTTTTTTCTTTTCTGTTGCTGCAGCAACTTTGTTACCCATGCGCAACTCAGCAGGAATAACACGCATGAAGGTCCAAATCAAGTACATAACAACGAAGACTAAAATTGTCGCTAGAGCAAAAAGACGCCAAATACCACCAATCTGTTCTGTAAACATCGTTAGTGCAGACAGCCCTATGGAACCAATTTGCGCTCCCGCAATAATAAGAGGAAACCCAGTTTTAGCAGAATCAGTATCAGTTACGCTAATGGTAAAGGACCAAAACAGTGGAATAATCAATGAACCAAAGCTCTCTATGCTGAAATAAGATACCCAACCAACTAATGCAAGCAACCATTTTCCCAAAGCAGCCTCACCAGCATAGTGACGAACTGCAAGCAGCGTTGTCAGCGCCCCAAAAATTGCCGCATAAAAAGAGCAAATAACATAGAAGAGTTGATGTTTCTTAAAAATATCAACCAACTTTGAGTAAATCAACACCATTGCTATGACAACAAAAACGGACCATGTTTTTGCAAGTGGCTGAAAGAGGCCACCTTGCCCAGGAGCCCAGCCAAGTGTTTCAGGAAACGCTATTTTGAAAAACACAGCATCCTTGAGCAAACGCATCATCCAGTAAACACCAATAATCATAAAAAATGTCAAAGAAAGAAGACTAAATTTCGTCACTTCTTCGCGTTTAAGATCCGGCCAAAAAAATCCTACAATACTGTGTAACATAAAAACTCCTCGTATGTTAAAAAAAGAAAAACTTAACTATGCCAACACTGGCATATAATATAATTTACGCAATCAAAATATAATCGATATTCTCACTATCACTCTTGTAGACAGACCTGCTATTGAATAAGTTCGTTACTCTCAACGGTCTTTTTAAACATATTGCCAAGCAACCCTGCTAAAAAAACCCAAATACCAACAAGAGCTAAAGCAACCCCACCCGTCAACAATAACGCTGGACCTATGCTGCTATTAACAACAGAGCCAGCCGCCTTAGAAAAACGCAACCCAAACATATCAATCCATGCCTTAGATTTATATTTAACACTTTTTGAGGTCGGAATGTAAAGCACTTCTTTTGTTGGTTGGTTGAATGCATAGTTGAATGCCTTAGTAAGTAGCATAACATAAAAAATTGATTCTAGCGATTGATAGTACAAGTAAGGGATAATAAGAAGCCCAAGGCCAGCAGGATATGCAATTAAACAAAAACGTATGCCAAGCTTCCGTTGGAAAAACGACGTCCCCAAGAGCCCAAAGGAACAAGCAATACTCTGAACCGCCAAAGCAAAATCAAATAGAAATTTATTACGTTGTCCCGGATCAAGGTAGGTAGCTTCAACCAACAATGATAGCTGAAATCCCATCATAGTCGTAATAAGTTCTTGAAAAAATATTATGCTAAAAATACCCGCTACGTAAGGATTTCTAATCAAAATAAGCAGCCCATCAAAAAAGCCAACACTCGCCTTTTCTTCTTTCTTTTCCTGCCTATAAACATCCTCGTATCCCTTTAGCTGACCATGCGTTGTTGTTTTTAGAAACATAACCACAAAGGCAACCATAAAAAACATCAGTACTGATATAAGCGCAATCACTGGAGCTCTTTGCGTATATAAAGCGACATCTCGAGATAGGTAGTGACCAAGCAAAGTAAATAAGAAACCTCCCAGCTGCGTCCCAAAAACAATAAGCCCATACCCTTTTTTTGCCGACTCAGGCACCGTAACGTCGTTAATGAAAGACCAATACAAAGACAAAATAAATGTTATATAACTCTCTGCAAAAAGATAAAAACCCCATCCAATGAACCGGGTTGGACTTACAAAATGGTTCTGTATCCCAATAACCGGATGGTTGAGCAGATAAACAAAAACAAGTCCCAAGACACCATAGAACCCAATGAACCCATAGATTATTCGCTCTTTTGATAGATTATCTACAAGCTTGGAATATAGTAATACGAGAGGAAAAAACAAAGTCAACGAAGCAAACTTCGCATACGGCAAAGACTTAGCACCAACCGTATTAATGAAAATGCTATCCTTGAGCGTTTTAAGTGGCCACCACGACCCAATAATAAAGAAGAACCCAAGAGAAAGAAGACAATACTTTTTTAATTCTTCGGGCTCAAGATCTCCCCATAAAAACCGTACCACCCTATTACTCATTCATTTAACCTCGAAAAGAAAAAACTGGCCTTTTTGATACAACACACTTTGCTCAACACTAATCAAGAGAAACATGACCAAAAACACCAGACAAAATGTAATTTTTATTAAAAGTAAATTTAAAGAAAGAACAAGTGTACCACAACCCCAATACGAGTCAATTACATTAATCTAAAAGTATTTTCACTTTATTCTCGTCAACTTTTACAATACCGCCATCAGCTCTTATCTTGACCTCTTCATCTGTGGCGGTCTTGTAGATCAATTCTCCCCATTTTTTCATAACTGAAATTAACCTCGAGTGCCCCGGACCTATAATGAAACTCCCAGTTGCCCCTTCAACCGATATCCATTTAATTAAAACCTTCTGATGCTTTGTTAGCGAAATCAGCTCCAACTCGATAACTTCGTTCATACTCCACACCTAAAGATTAAGCTTTGTTTTCTTCAGTGCTTCATCAAGCGTGCCAATCATGTAAAAGGCCTGAAGAGGAACATTGTCACACTGACCAGAAATAATCTTTTCAAAATCGTTAACCAACTGCTCACGAGGCACAAACCGACCAGACATTCCGGTATGCTGCTCTGCAACAAAGAAGGGCTGTGTCAGGAAATTTTGGATACGCTTCGCTCTATTGACAATAGCCTTGTCAGCATCGGAAAGCTCGTCCATACCCAAAATAGCAATGATATCTTGCAGCTCTTTGTATTTCTGTAAAATCTTTTGCACAGTCAGTGCAACGTCGTAATGTTTATGGCCCACTATATGCTTCTTAAGACCATTTGACGCAGATTCCAGTGGATCTACAGCCGGATACAAACCAGCTTGGGCTATCTTACGAGAAAGAACGGTACTTGCATCTAGATGTTGAAAGGTCGTTGCTGGTGCAGGATCGGTATAATCATCAGCAGGCACATACACTGCCTGTATAGAAGTAATGGATCCGGTATACGTACTGGTAATACGCTCTTGCAACATACCAATTTCAGAAGCAAGCGTTGGCTGGTAGCCAACGGCCGACGGCATGCGACCAAGCAATGCCGAAACCTCAGAACCAGCCTGAACGTAACGAAATATATTATCAATAAATAAGAGTGTGTCTTTACCCTCTTTATCCCTAAAATATTCTGCCATACTCAAGCCTGTCATTCCCGCGCGAAGCCGCGCTCCAGGCATCTCCCCCATCTGTCCAAATATGAGCGCAGTTTTTTCAAGAACGCCTGAAGACTTCATTTCTAACCACAGCTCATTGCCTTCACGCGTTCTTTCGCCAATCCCCACGAAGACAGAATAGCCACCATGCTCCATGGCTACGTTACGAATAAGCTCTTGCACAATGATTGTCTTACCAACACCGGCGCCACCAAACAATCCAATTTTTGATCCTTTTACATAAGGACAAAGAAGATCAAGCACCTTAATACCTGTTTCTAGTAACTCGTCAGCAGTCTTCTGCTCAATCAAGGCAGGCGGTGGCCTAAAAATTTCCCACATTTGGCAGTCAGCCAAATCAGTTGAGTTATCAATAACCCGGCCAAGCGCATCAAACACATGCCCTAACACTTCTTTACCTACTGGCACCGTAATAGGACTGCCCGTATCAATAACGTCCAATCCACGAGCCATACCATCGATAGCTTCTAGCGCGATACAGCGGACAATACCATCACCCAGATGCTGAGCAGCTTCTACACTTATGTAGCGCTTACTCTCCGGACTGTCAGAATCATCTTTAACTGGATGCACAACCAACAATCGCGTTAGAATGTCAGGTACTTTATCCTCTGCAAATTGCACATCTATAACCGTTCCTTTGATCCGGCAAACCTTGCCCATATTAAACGAATCATTTTTTTGAAATTTTGCCAGATTCAAATCCAACGCATCAGTTGATTGCATTACGTCCTCACCACCAATTGATATTATGTTCTCACATCGAGCCATGAGCTTAAAGCAATTTCACCGCTCAATGCAATAACGTAGTTATTACTATGGGATAATTATTTTAAAATATATTTTTACATTCGTAAACGAACAAAAAAAGAGATCGCACTTTCGACCAAAAACTTTTACCCTATTGAGGATTTATGATAGATTGTAAACTTAATGGTAATTAAGATCGTATAAAATTGCAATGTCGATCACCTGTAACTGACAGAGAATGACGGTAACACATGCTCCCTATCAGGACATGTATCAAAGCAATGTAGGAATGAAACATGATTGCAAAAGTACTTGCGAAACTTTTTGGGACACAAAACGAACGAGAGCTTAAACGTCTTCAGCCCATAGTTGAAAAAATTGGTACATTAGAAAACTCTTATCAAGCACTCTCGGCAGAAGATTGTGTTAATAAAACAAATGAGTTTAGGGAACGCATATCGCAAGGAGAATCACTAGATAGCATTCTCCCAGAAGCTTTTGCACTTGTACGTGAGGCGGGTAAGCGTACCATGGAAATGCGACATTTCGACGTCCAGCTCATTGGTGGCATGGCGCTACATCAAGGTAAAATTGCTGAAATGAAAACAGGTGAAGGTAAAACACTTGTTGCAACCCTACCATTGTACCTCAACGCCCTTGAAGGCAAGGGTGCCCACTTGGTAACCGTTAACGATTACCTTGCTAAGCGTGACGCTGAATGGATGAGCCCAATATACAACTATCTTGGTATGACCGTTGGTATTATTCAAAACCACATGGGTGACGAGCAACGCAAAAAAGTTTACAACGCAGATATCACGTACGGAACAAACAATGAGTTTGGTTTTGACTATTTGCGCGACAACATGAAGTTTAACTTAGATGATCTCGCTCAACGGCCACTTCACTATGCCATCGTTGACGAAGTTGACTCAATCTTGATCGATGAAGCACGAACACCGCTCATCATTTCGGGGCCTTCAGAAAAGGGTAGCAACCTCTACGCCTCAGCAAACAAAGCAATCTTGCCTCTGACCAAGGAAGACTACGAAGTTGATGAGAAAACACGATCGATTCACTTAACTGAGTCGGGTAATGACAAAGTTGAAAACGTACTCAAGCTAGACAATCTTTACGCCCCCGAAAACATCATGATCTTGCATCACGTTCAACAAGCTCTAAGAGCACATAAAATCTTTAAACGTGATATCGACTATGTTGTTCAAGATGGCGAAGTACTGATCGTTGATGAGTTTACTGGTCGTATTCTACCAGGACGTCGTTATAGTGATGGCTTGCACCAAGCAATCGAAGCAAAAGAAGGTGTTAAGGTAGAACGCGAAAATCAAACACTGGCAACAATTACCTTACAAAACTACTTTAGGCTCTATAAAAAACTTGCAGGTATGACAGGTACCGCTGAAACTGAGGCCGGTGAATTTTGGAAAATTTATAAGCTTGGTGTATTGGTTATTCCAACAAATAGGCCAATGCTTCGTGACGATCAAGCAGACGCAGTCTTTTTAACCAAAGACGACAAAAATGAGGCTATCATTCAAGACATTAAAGAAAGCAACGAAAAAGGTCAGCCCGTTCTTGTTGGTACCATTGCTATCGAAACATCTGAGTATTTGAGCAATCTTCTTAAACAAAAAGGCATAGCGCACAATGTTCTAAACGCAAAACAACATGAGCGCGAAGCTGAAATTGTAAAAGAAGCCGGTGAACCTGGCCACGTCACTATCGCAACAAACATGGCAGGTCGTGGTACTGACATCAAACTCGGTGCAGGCGTAAAAGAAGCCGGCGGTCTACGCATAATTGGTACCGAACGTCACGAAAGCAGACGAATTGATAATCAGCTTCGTGGTCGAGCCGGCCGTCAGGGCGATCCAGGGTCGTCAAAATTTTACCTGTCTCTTGATGACGACTTAATGCGTATTTTTGGTGGTGAAAAACTCAAGCGTACGATGCAGCGCATCGGCATGGAAAAAGGTGAACGTATTGAGCACAGCATGGTTTCACGCAGCATCGAAAAAGCTCAGGAGCGTGTTGAAAAAAACAATTTTGATGCACGTAAACATTTGCTTGAATATGACGACGTACTTAATCAACAACGTATGGTTGTCTACAAATATCGTCACGAAATTCTTGAAGGCGCCGATCAGATTAAGGCATTGGTCAAAGAAATCATTTTCGACGTTATCCATGAGATCTTTGCCATCTATTGTCCAAACCAAGATTACAATCAAAAAAATCTAGACCAAGCTCTCGAATCGCTTGAAAAACTTACAGGCCTCGATCGCAAAATATTTGAAGAAGCAGACTTTTTTGCCAAACACACGAGTGAATTGGAAAAGAACGTTGCTGAATTTTTAATTTATCAGTACGAACAATACACAAACTTGATGCCCGAAGAAATAGGCCTTGAAGCACAAAAATGGACCCTGCTTGAAACAGTTGATCATGCATGGCGCCTGCATCTGCTTAACATTGACCACCTCAAAGAAGGCATAGGCCTGCGCGGTTACGGTTCTAAAAACCCTCTGGTTGAGTACAAAAAAGAAGCGTTCTATGAATTTGAAAAAATGATGAGCCAAATTAAATGGGACATCGTACAACGTATTTTCAGACTCAAACCCGACGAATACAGTGCATCAGCTCTTGATGAAATTGAACGTGAAAAAGAAAAAGAACTCGCAGATCTTAAGCTCGGTGGCGACCAGTCAAGCAAAGCTCAACCTGTTAAACGTTCTCAACCTAAAGTTGGACGAAATGAGGCCTGTCCATGCAACTCCGGTAAGAAATTTAAGCACTGCTGTGCAAAGTAATACTTGATTGAGCGGGAAATTACTCTGTGATACTTACTGCTTTGTACAACATTGGTTATACATTTTCACATGTATGGATACCTTTTTTAAAGCAATTTATAACTAACTACTGCATTTGGATTTGTTGGGCATTTTATGTGGCATGTTTTTTCCCACAAATAACAACCAACTTAAAATTACGCAGTGCCGCTGGGCTATGTGATTTTTTTCTACTTGGCTTGTTTAACGGCTACTGGACAACACTTTACTTTGTGTTTGGTTGCGGGCTACCCACCGCCTACAAAGTATTTGTCCCGTTGGGTTTACTGGCAATTACTACCATGATTGCACAACGCCTTTATTTTGACTGGGCAGCTATTGAAAGCAGCAAGCGCCGCCTTTATGGCCTTAGCTTTCTATGTCCCATATTATTTTTACCCGCAATGTACCAAAGCCCTTATCAATGGGGCATGATCATTGGCTGGGTAAATGTAATCGTCGCCTCAGTCAATCAAATACCGCAGGTAGTCAAAATATTTCGAACGA
Organism: Campylobacterota bacterium; assembly: GCA_020633995.1. Classification (NCBI taxonomy): domain Bacteria; kingdom Pseudomonadati; phylum Campylobacterota; species Campylobacterota bacterium. Next base: position 101,189 of record JACKCO010000005.1, read on the forward strand.
GAAGTGTATCTGGGTTTAGTCTCGGCTTTGTTTTGATCACGGGTATTGCTGCATGCATTGAGCTCAGCACCGCACTCTTTTTAGAGCTACCGGTCCAATCGATGCTCTGCGGTCTTCGCGGCATTGCTGTTTGTCTCATTTTTTGTTTGCAGTTTGCTCTGTTTAGAAAGAACACTTCGTGTTAAACCGCAACAAACTTGTACAAGAAATCGATCAACTTTCGCACAAACTTTTCACCAATGTCCATGGCGACAGAGAACACATTACTCATGAGCACTGGAAGACATTGCTAGAAAGTAGCTCCTTCTCACAACAAAGCTCGTGTGCCCAACAAACTAAGCTTTTTCTCCCCTGGCAAGAAAACATCGGAGACCTAGTCAGTGTAGAAGACACCACAAAACCTCACTATACAATACTTGCCGTTGATGGGTCACAAATTTATCCCGATCGACACTTTAGCTCGGCAGACTGTTTTTTAATCAACATCGGTGGCTGTTATCTACGTTACGATACAAAAAGCAGTGCTCATTTTTTTTCTCACCCAACGGTCATGTTGCCCGAACACATACTCCCCCAAGAAAATCTCGGCCTTTTTAGTGCAGATATTATTGATCTAAAACGAGAAGAACTTGAACTACAAGTGGGCTTTGAACAGGCTTATACCATCAAGCAATCTCATGCCCAAACCACTTCTCTGCTCACATTGGTTGATGGAAGCTTTGTCTTTAATCATCTGGACAACAAACACGAAATACTAAAAAATATTTTCTTCAACGCATACATCAAACATCTGCAGTCGTTCTACCAAAACGATTTACTCATGGCAAGCTACATTAGCCTGCCACGCAATAAAGAACTTGTGCTACAACTTAACGAGATCTATTGCAACAAGCAGTCACATGATCTTGAAATTAAAAATATCAATGCTCTATGCAAGCATATCGATCAAAAAACAGATGCCCAAATGCTTAGTAGCTTTTTAAAGCCAGGCATGCGCAGCGCGGTTTTTGTCAGTTGCAGCAGGATTGCTCAACGATATCCACGCCACGTGCTACCGTGTTTTTTTTACCTCAATGTTGGTAAAGAAATTGCTCGCATTGAACTGCCTCTTTGGATTGCTCAAAATAGCGATCATGTAACACTAATAGCACAACTCATTATGGATCAGTCTGACAAGGGCCACGGTTATCCTGTCTGCCTTGCCGAAGCACATGAACAAGCTGTGGTACGCGGTTCAGACCGCGATTTTTACTACCACGTTATTTATAAACTCGGTATACACCGCTCCCAAAAAGTAACGCTTTCACAAAAACAGATTAAGAAACATTCAATTGGTGTCTAAAAAAGATCCTCGGATCAAGTCCGAGGATAACGACGTTTTAGTTAATATAACGCTTTTGGCTCTTACACATTAAACTTAACGTGCAAGACATCACCGTCAGTAACAATGTACTCTTTGCCTTCCATACGTAGCTTGCCTGCTGACTTAAGCGCACCTTCACTGCCTAGCTCAAACATGGCGTCACAGTGATATACGTCCGCACAGATAAAACCACGTTCAAGGTCTGTATGAATTGTACCCGCAGCTTGCGGCACTTTGGTTCCACGTTTAATACTCCACGCGTGAGCTTCTTTTGGCCCAACGGTAAAAAACACAATCAGACCCAAATAGTCATGCGCACGCGCAATAATATCGTCCAGCCCTTTGTGTGTAAGGCCCAGTGACTCCATCATCTCTGCAGCTTCTGACTCATCCATCTGTGCCAACTCACCTTCAATCTTTGCTGAAACAGGCACAACACGGTCTTTACCAAATTTTGCTACCAATGCCTTATAGTGCTCATTACTCTCAAAAGCATTCTCTGCATAATCGTCTTCAGCCATATTAGCAATTACCAAAAAACGCTTAGCACTCAGCAATGGAATTAGCTCAATTTTTTCGCCCTGCGCTTGCTTTACAAGCTCTTGCACCTGTGCAATGTCACCAGTATTAAGCGCCTGCTTAAGTTTTGGCAATAATTCCTGCTCAGCCAACAGTGCTTTTGCCTGGTCACCCTTAAACTTTTTAAGCAATGAGACAAGCTTTTGCTCACGTTTTTCAAGTGATTCAAGGTCCTTAAGCATTAATTCAGTGCAGATAACTTCAAAATCTGAAAGTGGATCGACTTTACCATCAACATGCGTCACATCTCCATCTTCAAAACATCTGAGTACGTGCATGATCAGGTCAACTTCCATGATATTACTTAAAAATTTGTTCCCAAGCCCTTCTCCTTGCGCAGCTCCTTTTACCAAGCCCGCAATGTCGACAAACTGAACTGTCGTTGGCACCAGTTTTTGAGAATTAAAAATTTTCGCAAGCCTATCAAGACGCTTGTCTGGCACGCTGGTAATGGCAACATGCGGATCAATTGTACAAAATGGATAATTTTCTGCGGGGATGCTTGACTTAGTCAATGCATTAAACAACGTGGATTTGCCAACATTAGGCAATCCGACAAGGCCAACACTCAGCGCCATGAACGTACCTTACAAATAAGAAATAACTGAACTATTTACGTAAACAATAAGGGCTAGTTTACCATGTTTCAGACGCTGTGGCTAACGTGAGCCGACACTTAGCAGACAAGTTTTGCGCCCATGATATCAGAGCTCCCTTTCGTTGCTCAAGCTTCTGTTCATCAAGCAGATAATCATAACGACGCCACTTAAGGTCATTGGTATTACTTAAAAAGTAATCTGGATGCGGATATAATCTGAGCTGTACAATCGCAACTTTGCCAATGCGCTGCTCTTCATCTTCATTTTTACCAATCCAGGGATAAAGTTTTTTCTGATCATTTTTCAACAGCGTAAAAAAGTCATCAACGCTATGACTATACGTAGGAGGTCTACCTAATATATCGTTACAAAACTCTGTTCTCCCATATGGACGAGACAAATAACAATAATCCTTAACTTTCTCTTTGGGTATGAAGAGTTGCAAAAGAGAATTTTTATCTTGATAGTACTGCTTGTAAACCTCGCATGCTGTCTGTTTTTCTTCTTCTGTAAGTTGTACATGCAAATACCTACAGACACCATCTAATAATCTGTCAAAGTCACCTTGATATGCAAATCCTATAAACGGCTTATCTGCATCTATAAACTGCAAAAATGATGACTCTCCATCACAGTTAACGTTTGAAAAAAGGGTTGGGTTTGTCGATACCAAAATATTACTGTGGTGATGATCGTGAATACCAGACAGCTTCAACTGCTTATCAAGTTCATCAATATTTTTGGCCCTTAAAAAATGGCCTTCTTGTGCTATGCGTAAAGGAACTTTACGAACAACAGACTTGCCACCCAAGACAAAGAAAATATCATGCATAAAGCTTACCAAGCCTGGCTGGCGATGATACAAAACTATGTGAGAGTCTGTAGCTGATGCCCCTGCACAAGCATGCTCTCGCTCTAGAGCTGCCATGGCCCTAATTTGCCCTATGAGACTTTTTTCAACATGCGGCACCATAAATGTAAATTTTTTATCTATAACGTCTTTCCACTCGTTATTAAGCAAATGTAACAACGAACCAGTCTGCGTTTTTTGCCCAAATTTATCACCAAAATAATCTGATGGCCTTTGAACGTTAACATGCTGATTAACCGCAAACTTCTTTTTTGCAATTCCCGATTTATCTTTGGCACCCCAATCAAGCAGGCATGCAACGACATCAGATTTTCCTGCTCCAAATGCTATGGACAAGGCTGACTTACCAGATGCATCTACATCGTCAATATCAGCCCCTTTTTCAAGCAAAAACTTCACTATCCTGCAATCACCCGCATATGCGGCATAGTGCAGCACAGTCCAACCAGCATCTGTTTTAGCATTAACATTTGCTCCACTACTAACAAGTAGCTCTGCCATTTCAAGATAATGCTGACTTACTACATAATGCAGTGGCGTCCACCCAGCATGAGTTTGAGCATTAACATCGATATCATGACCTTCTTGCAGCAATAACCTAACCATCTCGATATTTTTCTTTTGAACAGCATCATGTAGCTGGGTCCACCCACGTATTTTTTTTGTAGCTTGATTTTTGTTACTATCAACATTTTTAACAATCTCACTTTGTACTGATTCTGTCTCCTCTGACGATCCGGCCTGACTTAACGTTGTAACAGCAACAACATCTTTACTCTCAGGTTTCCTTTGCTCGGCATTCTTTTTTGAAAACAGAGCAGCAAAAAAACTAGCCGCTCGGCTAAAGAGATGTGTTAAATAAGATTTTTTTGCATACAACTCATCATTATTTTTATCAACGTTCTGTTTTTTATTTTCTACAGCTACATGAGATTGTCGAGTTGGCACCGTGGACTTTAAACTCAATGAAGATTGCGATAACAAATGGTTTCCTGCAGCGTTTTTTGGCGTATTTGTGACAGAACTCGCATGATAAGCAATTTTTTTTGGGGATAAAATTACAGAGGCATAATTTACTCGTTTATTACGACATATGCCAGCAGTTAAAGATTGCACAGGAGCACCAAATGACTGCGCTAATGGCAACATTTTTCTTATTCCCTTGAGCGGTTCTTGAACCTTAGGTGTAAATAATGTCTTATTTTTGGCAGAAATATTGTTGTAACTATTCTTACCTGTGACAGTGTGTGCCTCTAGCGTTAGCGCAAGACAACTCAATATTGCTAGAAAAAATGCTCTGCGTAGAATGTCCATAATCCCCTCCATTTTTCAAGCTTCTATACAGGCTCAGTATACAGGGCCTTCTCTAGCTCAGACCAACGTCGCTGCGCATACTCAGAAACTTCAGGTGCTATGAATGTGCTTGCAACAGTGCTCGTACACAAACCTATCACCCTTGCCTCGTTTCCAAAAACTGACCACAAAGCCCAATGCAGTGCACGTAAACTCTTCGAATATTCTTTTTGTTTATCCTGCGGCATCCACCGCTTAAAAATATCATCAAAATTAATAACACGTTCAAGCTCTTGTTTTGATGCTCTATCTAAAAAAAACTTCAATACTTTTAACTTATTCTTCTTAGATTCTTCTGTTAATGCTCCATCAAATTTTGCCATCAAAAATTTACGCACACATTCTATAAGAATTGATGTCTGGTAAGGCTGAGTATTGTCATCAGCGCGCACACTAAACCCTGATGTTTGAGCTCCACGCTCAAGCAAGAGAGTAATTACTTCAAAATCTGGTTGTTCAGCTTTTGCTGTAGCAAAATAGAGTACATTAAAACCCCATCGATCTGCAGCATCAACATTTACAAGCTTGTCAGTTTTTAGCAATAACTTAACTAGATCGTTCTTCTTATTTTGCGTTGCATAAAGCAGTGGGGTAAGACCATCGCCATTATTCTGGTCTAAATCAATTGTTTCATGGTTTATAAGAGTAGTTAGAGTAGCTTGATTACCTTTTTCAAGGACATAAAAAATAATTGGTTTACCTCTTGTGTCTTTTGCATCAGGATCAGCACCATGTTGCAACAGTAGCATAACCATATCAATGTTATCTCGAAGGATTGCATCACATAAAAGTGGTCTACAAAATGAACCTACACAGTAGAGGCTATTAGGATTAGCCCCACTTTCAAGCAATTTTTGAGCCTCTTGGCAATCCCCAACGTTAACCGCATCAAATAGTGCATTATCCCGCTCATCCTGAAAATTTGATCTTTCTTCTGGTGTTAACGCTCTTTCTTGCTCTTTAGGTTCAGCATCCTTCTTCTCATCCTGCTCAGAAAATATCCAGCTGAAAAACCCAAGCCCCATAACAGAAGCAAGGAGGCTCCAGCAAAATTTCTTTGCTTTCTGTGTAAAAAATTGATTATTCCAGGAACCCTTTGCTTGAAAATTGCGATATGTAGAAATCTTCTGAAACCTATGCGGCTTTGTGATGACGCTTAACGCTTTATTTTTGTGGAGATCAGACAATGCTCGACGTCCCTCTCGTGACTGAGCGTAAAGCTCTCTTTCCTGTTCTCCATATTTTTGCAAACGCTGCCATAGCTTTACAGCGTTTTCTTTACGAAGCTGCTGCTTGGATACTATAAGCTCTTTGTTTGACTTCGAAACACCCAAAGCCTTGGGTGTTGATGAAGGTTGTCCGGTAGCTTTTTTCGGCCAAAAATTTAACCAGGCCCAGTTCCCGCTAGTTTTTTTAGGAACAGTAGGACCGACAGTCCTCTTGGTACCTGCTAAAATCCCTCTACCCGCCGTTACCAACGGCGTAAACATTGCCTGTGCTGCTGGGACAGTAAAGCCCAACGCAAAAACAACTAAAAGAGACGATGCTTTAAACAACTTGTTCATGATAACCTCCATTTATTGAAAACCATACAAGCACCATAGCCTGGGTTTTCTCAATCTTGCACATCCATTTTTTCTATTATAAATTAAAAAAACAAGAATCTCAAATGGGTTGCAGCGCCCTTTTATTAGATCCTTGCAAGTAATTTTGCCTTATAATACCGCCAGGACTTGTATCCCCCCTTGCTTAAAAGCAAGTCTACCATTGCTGTCTTCCCACTTTCAGCAGCATATTCTAACGACGTCAGCCCGTTTTTGTCCTTAACGTTGACGTCAGCCCCCTGCTCAAGGAGACATTTTGCAATCTCAAGATTGCCATCCCACGCTGCATGGTGCAACGGAGCTGAGCCATAGGCACACTTTATATTAAGATCTGCCCCCAATGCTGCTAGCATTGTAACTAACTCTTTATCGCCATCCATCACAGCTCGATGAAGCAATGTAAGGCCATTGTGATGTTCACGATCAACAAAACGATCAAACAATTTTTTACATGAACCATGAGAATCATGCATAAATAATTTTGACATGGTCCTGGTGTAATCACGTATTGGTTCTTTCGTCTGCGATGAATATGAATTTTGCGTCGAAACGTTGTCATGGCAGAGGGAAAAAACAATATCAGGATTTGCCAAACACCACGCTAAATTCTTCTGCGAATCAGGTAGTTTGCTAATTGCTTGAGAGTAGTGCCCAACAGAATGTCTACCCCGTGCAAAGTGCCCTGCGGCAAGCACCCCAAGAAGGCTATTTTGGGTAGACAACGAGCCATGTATATGCTCTTGATTTCCATCCTTACTCGACAATAAATCAAAATGATAATGCTCGGGTTCAAAGGTCCACACACATGGAGCCAGGCTTAACTCAATATACTTTACAGTTTTTTCTCCAATAATTTTTTCACGCTCTTGATATTCAATGTCCCCATGGCCAGCACACTTCCAAAGCTTGCCAATGATATTGTCTTGAACCGTATCAACTGTTCTCTGTTCAGCTTTAACATGATGCCTAATAACTTTGCATATATCCAAAACACGACTATGCAGCGACTTATCTACAGCTTCCTGTTTTAAATTTGCCGTCAGTTCATAGCCATGAGGCTTACCATTGATGTACATTGTATGCTCGTAAAAAACGCCATCAATACCCGAAACAAGCTCTGCCCACTGTTCATAAGCCTCTTTTGTTTGTCCTAAAGCAACAGTTGGGAAACGTACATAAAACTCTTTTAGTTCTGTCGAAAAAGCAAACCCTTGTTTTTCAAACTCACATATTTTTGAATAGCTCTGAGTCTTTTTATCAAAAAATAGCATGTTGAAAAAATTACGCAGTGCAGTTTCACCACAATCCGAAAACGTTTTACCTTTAAAACTCACTTGATTACAGTATGGCAATATCTTTGGCAACAGCTGCCTGTGTGCCAACGTTGAAGCTACATCTTCAGCCTTAAGTTGATGTAGTTGCCCCTGCTTAATAGCATCAAGAACCCTTTCCTGATCTGCAAGCATCTGCTCCTCTGTCTGCTCAGTTGATTTCCAGCTACAAAAACTACTATTCAAAGCCGCCGGAGCCATATCCCGTATTCCATTCATCCATTCTTGCACGTCATCTTCGGTTGTTTTTTTACTCCAGAAAAAAACACCTAAAAGCGCTTGGCTGAGTGAACATGAAAAACGCTTATCTTGGTCAACTTGTCTTAAATGTACTACGAATTCTTTGAGGTTTTTCAAAATGTTTTTCTTGCTTGCGTTAAGGGTATTGTATTTCTTAATTGCATCTTCACAACTTCTCAATTGATCACGGTTTGCAGTAACAATGGATAACGTCCATGGTCGATCTTTATCCTCTTTTACCAACTCTCTGCCAAGCAACATTTTCACTAAATGTACTCTATGAATGTCATTTTCTTTTGGCTTTGCCCCGCCCAACAGCTTCACTATCGCACTTTGATAACCATTAACCACTACATTGTCTTTTTTTATGACATCTACAAGCTCACTCGCTTGCTTGCAAAATTTATAAAATTGCCCCTCATCATAGGCAATAATCTGATTCATTCCATGTAAACCATGCAACCTTTTTTCAATCTCGGAACGCAACAACATTCCTCCACCTTCTACCTGCATTGCTTGCTCAATATCAACCGCCATGCGCTCAAGTACAGCATTTGCATCAATATTTTTTTCTATCACAAGACCTACTAATTGACCAATCATGCGTGGAGTTAGATGACTAGCAACCTCTGTTTTAGCCTGTACCTGTGCAAAATTTACCCCATCATTGTTCAGGTAAAAAAGAAAATGCAGAATACGATATAACTCAACGTTATGCTCTCTGGAGGTAAAACGGTACAATGTTCTTGCAAGGTCAGTCTCGGCAAGCAAGCTTGCATGCGACAATGACAATTGTCGGTATTCAGGATTAAACAAACTATCAATCCCCTTAAATCGAGCTGCAGAAAACGGCTGATGGGCCCTTTGAGCACTTTCAACAGATTTAATTGGATTCTGCCCGTGTGTGCTAAAAAATCTTTTGCCGATATTTGTCCGTAAAGCATGCATCTTTGATTGGACAAACATTGGAACTTTCATACCCCAATCATAGAAAGTATGCTTTGCTGGAAAACCAAAACGCAACGCAGGTTGATTTTCAACAACATTTAATTTTTTTGTTGGTACTGAATAATTTTTTACGAACTGTGTCGCAGGTGTCGTTTTCGGCAACTTAGGTCGCACCACAGTCTGCTGAGAAAACGTATGCTGAGGTCTCTGCCCACGTGAAACCAAGTTTTTTGGAGCATGAAAACTTCTGTTCAAACTCATTGTTTGAGCCTTTGGCAAATATAATACACATGCCAAAAACATCAAAATATATGAATATTTAGATAATTTTTTCATGATACCTCCATTTACTTTTGTGTAAACTACCTATGCCTCACTGAGCACTCATCATTTTTAAACAGGCTCCTGATAACCACCCTTGAGGTGCTCATAGGCGGCACGCACCTTTTTAAACATATCTTCACTTCCGCCGGGGGCATCTGGATGGTGCCGCTTAGCAAGCCTGTAATACGCTTTTTTGATGTCTCCTGATGTTGGTTTTACACCGTGTTCAAAACCCAAAACTTCAAGGCTATGATCATACCCTGTGGCCCTTGCTGTTCTTTTTTCCCTTTTTTTACAGTTAAAGAATTTATCACTATCCCGTGCTCCGGCATCACGCAATAATGCATAAATTTTCTCATAAGTCTGACTAAAACCACCACGAGCAATTTTAAAAATGGTATAAGCAACCATCAAATGATCTGCGGGAGTTTGCCCTCTTTTATCTGTCGCATTAACGTCGGCTCCATGCGCAATTAAAAGTTTTACTAGATCATACTCTGCACTTGTAATTGCAAGCATTAATGGAGAAACCCCATCGTTTGCTGCAATATTAACATTTGCACCTTGTGCAAGAAGCGATTGAACCTGCCCGTAATCTTTGTTTTCAACGGCAATCATTAAGGGCGTTCGTCCATACATATCCTGAGCATTAAGTTGTTCTTGTATGCTAGCACGCCATTCTGCTGACTGGGTAGCATCTTCGATCTTGATTTTTCTTTTAGCACTCTTCCCTTTTGGTTCATTTTGCTGCGCTTGATTAACCTTACCAGACAGGCCAAATATATCTGCAAATATACTTTTCCAACTTGAAAAACTACGAGTCTGAATGTGAGGACGCGTATCAAATAATGGCTGACGAATGCCACATGCTGCAAAAAATCTCTTTGTTACTGACGGAGTATCTAATTTCGTCGCTACCTGTTGTTTTGATTGAACAACTGGAAATAAAGGCTTTGTCAGGACCGGCTGCTGTCTTGTACATGCTGCTTCACGCACCAATGGCAACGGCACTTTAAACTTTGGAACCTCAACTTTTGGCGCTTGCAGTTTCACTCCCTGAGGCATTTTAGGTAAACGAGAACGTGATGGCATACTAAAACCCTTAGGTC
>JACKCO010000006.1 GCA_020633995.1 Campylobacterota bacterium
AAAGCAATTTGCACTGAATTGTCTCAACGAAAAAGAGTTTGTAGATAATTGAAAAGGGCATTTGGCGGATGCCACAGGTATTAGAAGGCGAAGAAGGAAGTGGGAGGCTGCTGTAAGCTTCGGGGAGCTGTCAACCAAGCATAGATCCGGAGATTTCCGAATGGGAAAACCCATCAAGGTAACCCCTTGATATCCTTGTCTGAATATATAGGGCAAGGAAGCAAACCGCATGAACTGAAACATCTAAGTAGTGCGAGGAAAAGAAAACGAATGTGATTCCCTGAGTAGTGGTGAGCGAAACGGGAAGAGTCTAAAAGGTATGCTGTGTAAGAATGCACTCGTTGCAGTATACTGGAAGTGGGGATTTGGTAGCGCTTGTGCTTAGAGCGCGCATATGTTGTTGTTGTAGGAGAACGTTCTGGGACGGACGACCAAAGAAAGTGAAAGTCTTGTATCCGAAAGAGCAGCGTTACATATGTTCAAATTACCCAAGTACCACGGAGCACGTGAAATTCCGTGGGAATCAGCCCGGACCATCGGGTAAGGCTAAATACTCTCTAATGACCGATAGTGGACAAGTACCGTGAGGGAAAGGTGAAAAGAACCCCGGGAGGGGAGTGAAATAGAACCTGAAACCAGATGTCTATAATCGGTGGAAGCACAATATACGTATGTGCGACCACGTACCTTTTGCATAATGAGCCAACGAGTTACTCCTACATTGCAAGGTTAAGGTTAGAAAGACCGGAGCCGGAGCGAAAGCGAGTCTGAAAAGGGCGTTGAGTAATGTGGGGTAGACCCGAAACCTAGTGAGCTATCCATGGGCAAGGTGAAGTCTGAGTAATGTCGGATGGAGGCCTGAACTCGTGAGGGTTGAAAACCTCTGGGATGACCTGTGGATTGGAGTGAAAGGCTAATCAAACTAGGAGATAGCTGGTTCTTCTCGAAATATATTGAGGTATAGCCTTGCGTGGTAGCGTATGGCGGTAAAGCACAGTCTAGGATAGGGGGCTAACGCCTACCAACCCTTAGCTAACTCTGAATGCTATACGTGAAATCGCAGGAGTCGGACTGCCGGGGATAAGCTTGGTAGTCGAGAGGGAAAGAGCCCAGACCATCAGTTAAGGTCCCAAAGTACACGCTAAGTGGGAAAAGAAGTGGAAATACACAGACAACCAGGAAGTTGGCTTAGAAGCAGCCATCTTTTAAAGAAAGCGTAACAGCTCACTGGTCAAGTGTTTTTGCGCTGAAGCATGAACGGGGCTAAGCGTGTCACCGAAACTATGGATTTTACCCTTGTGGTAAAGTGGTAGAGAAGCGTTCTTTGGCGGCAAGTCTGACCGGAAGGACAGATGGAGGGCCAAAGAAGTGAGTATGTTGGTATGAGTAACGATAAAACAGGTGAGATTCCTGTTCGCCGGAAACCCAAGGGTTCCAAGAGAAAGGTTTATCCTCTCTGGGTTAGTCGAGACCCTAAGCCGAGGCCAATAGGAGTAGGCGATGGGAAGCAGGTTAAATATTCCTGCACCACTTTTAGTGTGATGGGGTGACGCAGAAAGCTAGGCTGACATGGCGCATGGATGCCATGCGAAGCAGGTAGGATAGTTTTGTAGGTAAATCCGCAAAATGGTTCCGAGAAGTGACAGGCATGCCAATCTAAGAGAGAGGTATGTTCGGCTGACGCTCCGCTGACCAGAAAAACCTCTAAGCGTAACGAAAAAGTGATCGTACCGTAAACCGACACAGGTGGGTGAGTAGAGCATACTAAGGCGTTGAGATAACTTCCGTCAAGGAACTCGGCAAAATAACTCCGTAACTTCGGGAGAAGGAGTGCCGGTGCCGTTATCTTTTATACAAAAGAGAAGCGGAGACCGGTTGCAATAACCAGGCCCAGGCGACTGTTTAACAAAAACACAGGGCCATGCAAACTCGAAAGAGGAAGTATATGGTCTGACGCCTGCCCAGTGCCGGAAGGTTAACAGGAGATGTCAGCTTCGGCGAAGCATTGAATCGAAGCCCCGGTAAACGGCGGCCGTAACTATAACGGTCCTAAGGTAGCGAAGTCCCTTGTCGGGTAAGTTCCGACCTGCATGAATGGCGTAACGACTTGGGCGCTGTCTTGATGGAAGACTCAGTGAAATTGTAGTACTTGTGAAAATGCAAGTTACCCGCGATAGGACGGAAAGACCCTGTGCACCTTTACTATAGCTTGACATTGATCTTTGGATTGATATGTGTAGGATAGGCGGGAGGCTATGATGTCGTGGCGCTAGCTGCGACGGAGCCATCGGTGAAATACCGCCCTTATTACTTTGAAGATCTAACTTTGTCCCGTGATCCGGGCGAAAGACAGTGTCTGGTGGGTAGTTTGACTGGGGTGGTCGCCTCCCAAAATGTAACGGAGGCGTTCAAAGGTCCTCTTGTGACGAATAGAAATCGTCATATCAAGCGCAAAAGTAGAAGAGGGCTTGACTGCGAGACATACAGGTCAAGCAGGTGCGAAAGCAGGATTTAGTGATCCAGTAGTTCTGTATGGAAGGGCTATTGCTAAACGGATAAAAGGTACGCCGGGGATAACAGGCTGATCTCCTCTGAGAGTCCATATCGACGAGGAGGTTTGGCACCTCGATGTCGGCTCATCGCATCCTGGGGCTGGAGAAGGTCCCAAGGGTTTGGCTGTTCGCCAATTAAAGCGGTACGCGAGCTGGGTTCAGAACGTCGTAAGACAGTTCGGTCCTTATCCATCGTGGGCGTAGGGTATTTGAGAAGAGCTGTTCCTAGTACGAGAGGACCGGAATGGACGAACCTCTGGTTTACCAGTTGTTGACCAAAAGCATGGCTGGATATCTAAGTTCGGAAGGGATAACCGCTGAAAGCATCTAAGTGGGAAGCCCACTTCAAGATAAGATACCCCGATACAAGCTTGCTTGTATCATAAGACTCCTTGAAGACTACAAGGTCGATAGGCTGGGTGTGTAAGCACAGCAATGTGTTCAGCTAACCAGTACTAATAAGTCGAGAGTTTTATCTGCGATTTTATTAAGATGATTGAGTGCAAAAAAAATTAAGGTTGCTGAAAAAATATCGTGAGCATGCGAAAGTGTGCTCACGATATTAAAAAAGATGACGTCTTGGCGTCATTCCCAATCAAGTTGGGAATCTATATTTGAAAATTTTATATCAAGATTTTGCCACCGGCTCTGTCCGGTCGCATCACAAATTTCTTGGTGGCGATAGTAGTGGGGAAACACCCGTTCCCATTCCGAATACGGAAGTAAAGTCCACTACGCCGAAAATACTCGGCTGGAGACGGCCCGGAAAAATAGGTACTGCCAAGATTAAAAGCCCTAACTTAACCGTTGGGGCTTTTTTATTGAGAGTGTAAAAAGTGTAGGAAGCCAACATTAAAAAATACTAGAGGAGAATAACACATGAAAAAAATGATGATACTTTTAGTTGTAGCTTTTTATCAAGCAGTTTTCTTAGTCCTGTGGAGACACACAAGGATGGTGACGAGCGCTCATTTGCTTTTTCTCTTTGCGAAGGCACAAGTGTAAAAATAAGTTTAAACCCGATATGGAATCAATATTTTTCTGTTGAGTGGGCTAGGCAAGCAGGGGTACACCATGTAGAGAGAATCTGTATGGAAAGGCAAGGTCTAGAGGGAAAAATAGACTTTTTGTGGGCAAAACTTTTTAAGTTAACAATCCATAACGATGGAAGAAACGGTATAATATGTCTTAAAGTTCCCACATTTCAGAGCCTTGATGTTAATAAAACATTTAAGATGCTTGAACCATTAAAACGTGAGCTCAGGTGTGATATGCTTTCTCATGCGGGCATTGCAGGTACGACCTTTTATGTGTTACCTATGCTTACAAATCCAGCTGCACTCGTTGTAGCGTTGGGGTATGGATTGGCTGGAGTTACTATATGGTCAACGTGCAGCTGTCTAAAGGCTTGGACAAGCTCGGAAGTTACTCAACGGCTTGAAGAAGTACTTATAAAAATACGTGATGAGCATCCCGTTGCACCTGTTCGAGTGCCATTTATTATAAATCCGGGGCAATCAGTTGATGTAATGTTATTGAGCAATAAAAGAGATGCTGAGCTTTGCGAATGGGCTGAAGAATATCTACCAAGTTGTTTTGATATAGACTATACCTAGTGCCAGTTATTTATTTTTTACCTACGTGCGTTTGAGTATGGTCAAAAATTATATTCTGGATCTAGTTTCATAGTCACTTTTTTTAATTATTTATAAAAAGGGTTTAATCTTGCAAGCACTACGATTGATAGCCCGCCATGGATTGCCGTGCTTTTCAAGGTGGGTAATGGCATTTTTGATTGTAAAGCGTTGTGCGTTGAGTCTGCTTTGTTTTAATTCTTCCCAGTGCAGTGGCATTGCCACCGGTGCTCCCTCAATTGCGCGTACTGCGTAGGGAGCAACTGACGTTTGTGCGTAAGCGTTGCGACCACAGTCAATAAAAAGTCGTCCGCGTCGTTTGTTTTTACGAATTTCTGTTGTAAGCTGCTTTGGGTTTTGCTCAACGAGTATTTGAGCGATATTGCCAGCATACGCTCGTACGACATCAAATGATTCAGTAGGCTTGATGGGCACAACAACATGCAGGCCACGAGAGCCTGTGGTCATAACAAAGGGCACAAGCCCGACAGAGTCAATAACATCTTTGAGTGCTCGTGCAGTTTGGCATACAACTGAAAAGTTCATATTTTTTGCCGGGTCTAGGTCAAAAATCATGCGGTCTGGAAAATTGAGTTTGTCTATTTTGCTCAGCCATAGATGTGGCGTTATGCAGGCTTGATTGGCTAAGTACACCAGTGTTGCACTGTTGTTGCAAACAACCATAGTGTTATGACCATCAGCTTTTTTGACCTGTATGCGTTTGATCCACATTGGAAAATAATCATCGATATTCTTTTGAAAAAAGCCTTCTTTTTTTATACCATCTGGATGGCGAACCATGCTCATCGCGCGATTTTTTGTGTGTGTGAGCATGAATGGTGCGATGTCTTGGTAATAATTGATAAGATCTCTTTTGGTAATTTTGCTTTTGGGAAAAAGAATTTTGTCTGTGTTTGAAACTTCTATGTTGCGTCCGCCAGCTTTTATTGTTTCTGAACCTGAAGTTTTTAGCTGCTTGCTCATGTTGCTTCCCGCTTTATTTGTTGCATGGTTCTGCCAGTGAGCGCAGACTTTGTTTTGTCTGTAATTGCTTTGTTTGCATGTGCATCTTTCATTTTTACCAGCAGCCACGACCCTTTTTGTGGTTTGTTGGTTTTAATGAGTGCAAAATTACCATGTAGTTTTTTGCCCTTCAGGCAGACCTCAATCTGGCCGTTTTTTAAGCATGTGCTGAGTGCAACAGGTCGTCCATTTGTTTTTTTGATATTTTTAAAGGTTCCATAATCCCAGACCATGACTGTCCCTGCGCCATAGTTGCCCTGAGGGATGACGCCTTCAAAGCGTGCGTACGAACGCGGGTGGTTTTCGGTTGGGATAGCAAGTCGTTTTATTTTTGTGTTGTTTGATATTCCCTTGGGCACAGCCCATGAAACCAGTGTTCTGTTAATTTCTAAGCGAAGGTCATAGTGTTTATGGCTTGCATGGTGAAGTTGTACAACAAAAATGGGCCCTTTGCTTTTTTTCGAGGGAGATTTTGGGGTATTATTTTTAGGCTCAGGGCTGCGAGAAAAGTCCCTTTTTTTTCTATATGTTTTTAGTTTGGTTTGAGCCACAGTCGTTCCTTCGTCTTGAATACCTCGTTTTTTTGTATGTTACTCAGTCTTACCGAAAAAGAGCAACAGTTTAGAATGCCTAATTATTCTAATTATTTGGCATATGGAAAAATGAAAGCCTCGACTCAGCCGGGGATTTTTTAATGTTTTCTTAAGCTCGTGACATTGTCAAAAAAATCTGAGTATACTGTCCGGTGACACACTTTATTTAAGGGAGAAAAAATAAAGGAGAAGGCATTTCTAAAATTTTTATCTGTTGTATATACATGTTTCTCACTTTTTTCGATGAGCATAGCTGCAGAGTATAACCCGTCAATGTTAGAGCGGCAGAGTGCAATTATGCTGTTTACAAGTATCGAGCAAGGGTGCTTTGGTTTACTCACTCGTGCGCTGCCTGGGGTACCTGATATTAAAGGCTGTGGCAAACTTTACGATGCTATAACAAAAAGGAGCTATCAAGAGGTTTTACAGGCTCTTGAAGATGGACAAAACCCTAATGGTTATGTTTTGTTTAATCAGTGTATGCCTTTGCCGTATGCACATGCAGTGTATCACGCTTTTAAAGATGCAACTCAAGCTTCACGCTTTCCTCTGGCTCAAAGACTTGATATTTGCAAAGAGCTTGCCTTAAGGGGTGCAATGGATTATCCGCCACTTACTTATGCTTTTTTAACAGAAAGTGTGGACAGTGATGTTGACTGCACCATCGTCAAGGCTCTCATTAATCATCCCAGTATTAACCTGAATGCATATGACATTTATGGCCGAAATATAGCGCATCATGCTGCTATTCGTGGCAATGAAAAAGTAATTGTTTTACTTGATGAAAAAGCATGCGCCCAGCAATGGCAGGCTGTAGATTTTGGATTGAAAGATTTTGAGGGTAAAACACCAGCAGACCTTGCTTGCGAACACAATCATTTTTATCTTCAGACAAAGCTTGAAA
This sequence comes from Campylobacterota bacterium, assembly GCA_020633995.1. Taxonomy (NCBI): domain Bacteria; kingdom Pseudomonadati; phylum Campylobacterota; species Campylobacterota bacterium. Next base: position 6,707 of record JACKCO010000006.1, read on the forward strand.
AATTTGCAAATAGACCTCAAAAATCATATATGGATGTGAAAAGGGGGAAGAATGGCGATTTGCTTACGAGCGCTATGGACACGCTCAGGTCCTCCATGCTAGTTTTCAATAGCGCAGCGTCGATGTGTGGCTTTGGCAAAAGAGTATCTTCACCTCCTCCGTGGTGTCTGGAAACAGGCGAAAACGGTAAACCAGCGAGTAGTGAAGATGTAAAGAGTACCTCGTTGTTGAGCCCAATCGCTATCGATGTTTCCTATGAATATTCACCACAACATTCGCCGTATCACAAGCAGCGAGATGATTTAAAAATTTTGTTTTCTGTATTGACAACGCAAGGTTGTCAGCAGGTTAAGGCTGTTTTGGACCGACTGCAGGGATTTGACCTCAATGGCTGTGTGGCTATGTACCAGGCAATTGAGGCTGGGGAGCTTGAACGTGTGAGTACGTTGCTCAATGATGATGATTCCAGTGCATGCAATGGACACTTAAATGAGTTTGGACATACTATTGGGGGTTGTTTGCATTTTGTGAAAAAACAGGCAGTGAAAGATCTTTTTGCCCAACGTGAGCATCTCTACTTTTGCTCACCATTTTTATATGCGCTAAAAAAGGTAGGACATAGTGCTGCCCAAAATCAGGCAGTGTTACTAGAAATTATCGAGAAAATGCTTGGTCAGTTTTCTCTGCGTTTGGATGCGCGTGATGAGCAGAGTAAAACAGCATTGCACATAGCTGTTGAGATGGGGCGTGCTGATCTGACTACACGTATTGTTGCAGCAGCAATGAAAAAATACAAAGGCATTCATCTTATAGAGTATGTTAATGCTCTTGATAAGGCTCAAAAGACTGCACTAGATTATGCTTTTGAAAAAAAAGACTACGATTCAGCCCATCAGCTTATCAGTGCGGGTGCGTATCACAAGTGCAAAGAAAGCGACTGTTTGTGTTTGCTGGATGCTAATATTAAGTGTCTAGTAGATACCATAGAAGGATGGTACTTGTTGTTTACTCAATCGTAGTCAACCACGAGAATGAGATGATATGTTTTGTCGGTTGCTTATGCGAATGGTTTTTCTTTTGTTTCTATTCTTACTGAGTAAAAGCCAGGTCAATGCCGCCGAGGACAAAGTTTTTTTTTGTATTATGGACGATTATGGTCAGTCAAATGGACAACCTCAGGATGGGTGCTCGCAATCATGGCCAAGTATTGAACAGTACAAACACCAAAAAAAAGTAGAACGCGATGAGCGTGAGCTAGCACGGCTTAAACAAATGTTTAAAGATATTGTGCCTGCTCGTGCAACTGTTTCTATTATGCCCGGATATTGTGATGAAGTCAGAAGTGTAGAGACCGAGCAAACAACCCATTCATGGGTTGGTAATGCTCAAGAGCGTGAGCATCATGCCAAACTCAAAGACTTGTGTGAGCAGCTTAAGCAGGGGCAAATAGCGAACTATGATAGTTTTGTCAAAGCTACAGAAACGTTGTTTTATCATGCTTTGCTGCAAAAAGACAATGCTCTGGAGCAGGATGTTGTGCGTGCCATTATCACTTTTCTGAAAAGTAATCCGCGGTACATGAGAGATTTAGCAACGAGAGTTTTCAGCCATGTGTTTGCTTATGATGATGCTGACTTGCTTAAGACGTTTTTAGACGAGTTTGCCGAGTATATCGCCAGTTATAAGCAGCTGTATGATGTCGCCAAAAGCAACCGGGAAGATATAGTAACCACAGTATATCAGTTGAATCAAAATGGTTTCTCGCTTAACGGCCCGTTTAGTGATGTTGTGTGTAGCTCGTATGTTTTTCAGGCCCGTCAGAAAGGTAAAGTACGTCTTTATAATTTTTTAAAAGATCAGTGGTACATGCTTACCCCCCTGCATACAGCTCTGCAAGCGATGCCTGAAAAATACGAAGATGGTTTTTTTAAAATTGATACAAGCAATGACAAAAATGCTTGGCAAAAAGTAACATTGATTTTTAGTGGAACCAGTTTTAAGGCGTGTGATCACAATGGTGATACACTTTTGCATATAGCAGTACAAAAAAAATGGTATGAAACAGCAAAGACACTCATTTGCAACTGTCCAGAGTTGATGGCAGCAAGAAATCACCAGGGAAAAATGCCCATAGACTATGAGCGTGACCAAGAGAAAAAGAGGCAATTACAAGAGTGGGGGCAAAAATTTGCCAGAACACATTGGAGGGTAGGCGGTAATTAAGTTACTACCACCTACCCAAGTAAGTTTATGCTGTGCGATGAGCACGTGGCTGAGGTGTTTTGACATCAAAAAGTTCAACGTCAAAAATTAATGAAGCGTTTGGTGGAATAGCGGCTCCTGCACCGCGTGCGCCATAGCCAAGTTCTGCAGGAATGGTTACACGGCGTTTCTCGCCAGTCTTCATGGAAAGTAGGGTTTCATCCCAACCACGAATAACTTGTCCTACCCCAGCTCTGAAGGTAAATTTACGTCCGCGGTCAACACTGCTGTCAAACTTTTTGCCTGGTTGACCGTTGTTGTCAAGCCAGCCAGTGTAGTGAACCGTTACTTGATCACCTGGTTTGACGGTCAGAGCGTCGCTGTCTGGCTCTTGTAGTACTGTGTACTTCAAGCCTGAAGCTGTTTTAAACGTTTTATCCAATGTTCGTGGGGTTGGTTTAAATTCTGCTTCAGGGGCAGACGTTTTTTGTGATTTGGCCGCTGTTGTAGCGTCACTATTTTTTTGAGTCATTGTTTCCTCTTTTTTGAAGGTGTTTGTTGCTGCCATGTCCAGTGTTTTAGTTGATGCGTGTGCGCTAATGCTGTCTGGCTGCGTTGTTTGCTTGTTCAGGTTAACTGCGTTATCGCCAAAACCATTAGCACTGTAACTTAATGCCAAAGCACAGAGCGAAAGTACTTTCTCTTTCATAGTTTCTCCTCATTTTTTTATGGGGTTATTTTTCTGAAAAAGTGTATCACGAATGAGGCTTTTTTTGAAATATGGGCAAGGGTTTGGCCTATTTGATTTTTGTAAATTTCAATTAGGAGAAAGTGTTGTTTTGAGGGAGCGTTTTTTTCTACAGTAAATGGAGGTTGAAATCAAGTTCTGGATTTTCGCTTATCGGGCAGTGATAGTGTGCCGACGAGCAAGATAATACCTTGTTGGGATTCAGAGTGATGAGTTTAGCAAGTCTGCATGAGCAAACCTTCTGTCTTCCTGAACTTGTTTCAGGATCCAGAAATTGGGAAAAAACATTATCTGGATGCTGAAATGAATTCAGCACGACATGTAGTATCGAGTGTTTTTGTGGAGTTTGTACCGTTGGCAGGAGCAAGCTTAAAGGTATAGCGTATGACTAGAACGTCAAAATTACTGTTGTTTTTTTTATCTATTTTCTGTCTTCAGCTACACCGCGCTTGCGCTCAAGACAGCCTCAGGCTGCGTAATGCCATTATGATTTTTGATGAGGGCAGCGATGTAAAGTACGACCAGAGTGGTAACGCTGTTGGTGGTGGCGCAATGCTTGCCTGGCTTATGACTGCAGTAGTTCAGCGAGCGGGGATTGTTGTTGTGCATCCCATTGTCTGGCGCATGTTTTTGGAGTATGGGGCAAAAGTTGGCAATGCTAATGCTTCATATCAATATGCACAGCTGTTTAACGAAAACGAGTGGGAGATGTATAAAGCCGTTGCTGACCAGCAGCCAACCGGTCATGAGTATCTCTATGTACTTGTTCCCAAGCTGTACAAGCAGCGTATTCTTAAAAGTGCCGATGTCTACAAGAAAGTTATGGTTGGTGCGAGGTCAGATGTATTGCAGTTTTCGCAGTTTTTTGATCCCAAGAAAAAAATTACAGAGACAGATTTTTTACTTGGCTTGAAGTTGAGTAGTCTGCAAAAAATTGACAAGCCCCTGCAAGAAAAAAATTATCCGCATTTCTTTTCAAAACAAAGCGAATATTCAAAAAAACGTGAGCTTGCTGGCAAAGTGTTAGGAGTTGGCCTTCTGCGCAACATTATGGGAAAGATTTTTTTGAACAATGCTGACGTTAAAACTCGTGAAGTTTCTGAAGGAGAAAAACAAGAATTTGAAAAAATACGCAAAAATCTCGGAGACATAGAGCGAACATTGCCTAAAAAGTTAGCCGTAAAAAAAATTGCGTTAGAACAGGATATAAAAACGTTTCAAAAAGAACTGGCGGTTCTTAAAGATGAAAAAGAGAAAAAAGCAAAAGAGATAGATATTAAGAGAAAGCAGGAGGTAGTAAGCCAGATACCTCAGACAATAAAACGTATAGAGTATGACTTGAAGTTACGACCACAAAAGCTCAAGCCCTTCTCGCTAGCGTTAGCAGAGGTAGACTTTGACAAAAACTTGCTTTTGCCAGTGTGGCAGTTTTTTGCAGCGGGACATGGCGGTGCTGGCAGCCCTGAAACAAATTTGGTTAATTATGTTAAAGAACAGCTTGGTTTTTGGCCAGGACGCGATTTTATCGAGCAGGCTATGCGGCTCAAGGTTCTGGACAAAAAAAGTTATACAATGCCTCATGGGAATAAACAAAACTGGACCGATAATGAGTCGCAAGAAGTGCTCAGCTACATCGTTTCAAACATGCCTTATGTGTTGCAGCCACAAAAGCCTTCTAATGCTGATGCTAAACTTGCCCAACTTGAACAGTATGCAGCGCAGCTCAAGCAAAAGTCGAACTTGCCATTTGTGAAGCACAAAACAAAGCAAGAACTTATGGTCGTGTTTGCACTGCGTGGGTATGATTCGGTTGAAAAAATGTTTGGTTGGAGCTCGATTATAAATTTGTCGGTCAAATCGTTTAAGATGCTGACCAGATTTTTTAATCAATCCATCAACACACATTTTTTATACTATAGTACCTGTTATGGTGGTGGTGATCATTTACAGATGCCATTTCTTGCCAGTGGCGCACCGCAAGAGCTGAGCTATACCGTTGTTGCAGGAGCGCTTGCGCGTCATGAGACAACATCGATTACTCCATCAGTTACTTCGATGCATACTACGACGAGTGGATATGAGAAAAACGTTTTGCAAGGCAAATACAAATTTACATCGCGCTATAACTTTATACAGTTTTTTGATCAGCTTGACAAGTATTACGATGGCCTGGGCAATAAAACTAAAACTGATCGTATCGATCAGATAGCAAGTATTGTTAGAAACGTGTCGTCATTTTATAGTGACAAACACCAAACGCTGCAAGACATTTATAACATTCCCCAGGTGAGGCTGCAGGGTACTAGTTGGGCACGCATTCCTGTAGTGGCACCAAAGCTTGGCGTGCTTGACTCGCCGACAGTGCGCAGTGTACAGCGTAAAAATGGTGTGATTGATTTTTCAGCTAAAGAAGCTGTGCTGTTGCAAAAATATTATACACCAGCAACGCTCAAGCTTACCGGCTTTGGTGTGCAGCTTGTACCCCTGCTTGATTTTAAAGTTGGCTATTACGACATTCTCTCAACCATTGGTGTGCAGTGCCCCATGTTTTACATTGATAAGGTGCAACTTACCGGTGGCGTTAAACAGTTTTTACTCTGGCTTTTGGGCAAAGATAAAGTAGAACAGTCTGCTCCTGGTTGGCAAAAGCAAGCACAAAGCGCACTCCGAAACGAATCGATCATTGTATTGATTGAAACGCTGACGGGTCAAAACGATTTTGGCGCTGGCAAATTTAAGCCGGGGGCAGTGACACTTACTTCCGTTGCGTTTGTGATGAATGCACCATTTTTTAACGAGCAGGCACATGACCGTGTGTACTTTACAACGAAAGGTTTTGCTGACGACAAGCTTAACGACAAGGTTTACCATTATCAAAAAATACAGGGCCAAGACAATCTCAAACGAACACAGGTTGGTGATGACAAAGCAGTGAGTGGTTATAACAAATATTTTGCTCAACTCAAACAAAGCCTACGTGAGTACGATACTGACACCACCAGCCTTACTCAGGTGCTGGCAGGTGTAAAACCTGAACACAAAACACAAAAACCAGTGTTAACCAAACAAAAGATCGATCAACTTAAAAAGAAGAAGGCAAAGCATTGGGAGTTGCCGAGTGCGTCTGACGCATCTGACTCTCCTGTCCTTGCCATGCTCAGGCTTATGAAGTTGAAGATGATGCGGTTGCTTGCGCGTGTTAAGGGGTAAGCAATCGCATCATGTTTTCTTCTAGACTCACACACCGTGCCATTCCCAAGCCTGTCCCCTTACTCCGGCCTGCGAGCCGGTGCTGTCCAAAGTGTTAAAAAGGGTTTGCTCTAAGCAGAGGGGTCATTCCCGACTCCGATCGGGAATCTTCTTTCCATTACTAATCGTTATTCCTGATCAATAAAAAGTACTTTAAACGAGATCCCCGATGGGACTCGGGGATGACGACTTTTTTGTTGGATTTGAGTTAACAACGAGTAGCTCAAAAAGTACTTTGGACAGTAATGAATCAAGTCCGGAGTGACCCCCTTGTCAAGCAAGGGGGCAGGCTCGCTATCTATGAATATAAACCGCATCATGTTTTTCTTCACTCACACACCGTGTTATCCTCGATTCAACACTCGTCATCCCGGCCTGCGAGCCGGGATCCATGAAAAGATTCAAATAAGTTTTAGATTTTGACTTTAGAAATGGACTCCGAATCAAGTCCGGAGTGACGAGCTTGAAGGGGGCCATCCCCGACAGTCTTCGCGAAAGTGGGGGGCGGGGATCCAGAACTCGTGACTAGACACCGTGTAACTTTTTTAAACATCAAAACAATGCAAAAAAAGACAACCGCAGGTGTGTTTGACAAGCCGCTTTTTTAGGTGGTAGAATTTTGGACCTTTGTCGAAATGTTTTTCCAAATTTTTTTAATCTTAGGATTTTGTATGATGTACACAAAAAAATTGTCTCTATTTTTTATTTCTGCGTTTGTGTTTTTGTCCATGGGGGATGCATGCGGCATGGAGGATTTAGGAGGGAAAGTACGTATATTGGAGGGGGCATTACGCGATGCTGATACCACAGCACAGACTGTTAGGGGCGAGCTTACCACGTTTCAACGGGAATTACAGCAAAGTAAACAAACTCTACAAACTCTTTTGGCGAATGCTCAACTGCAGAGACAAGAAGTTAACAAAGCTGCAGCTAATGTGCTTACAAATGCTGCAGAGTTACGGGCAGAATTTCGTGGTATACATCAGCAGGCATTGGATGATCACAAAAGAGACTTAGGGCAAGAGATTGATCATAAACTTGATGAATTAAATAGAAAAGAACAAGAATTAGATCAAGAGTTTGAACGACGAAAGCAAGAGCTTTTGAATAATCAGGAAGAAGAACAAAGGCGCGCGCTAGAGCTTGAACGAGAAAAACAGAGAGTCCATAGAGAAGAAATGGAAGCGAATTTGCAAGCAGAACTTGCAGCAAAAAATAGACTTGCAGATCTCGAGGCAGAAAATATCTACAAAGGGGCGAAAGCAAAAGCCATGGGTGAGCAAGAGGCTCGCTATGCTGCTGAGTTGAAAGCAATTCAAGAAAATCCAGAGATCTATAAGTTTCAGCAGCAGGCTCAAGAAGAAGCTAAGCTTCTGGCTGAAGATGGGCACAAGGATTTTGTCTTTGCCCGTAACGAGCAAGCACACAAACACGAAATGGCTTTTGATGACAACAACACCAACAACAAAATTAAACTTGAAAACGAACAAGCAAAAAATCAGCAGGTATTACAAAATCAGAAGTTTACTCACATCTTAACTATCTTGCGCAAGGTCGGCAAAAGTATCCAAGACTTTGTAACCGATAAAACAAAAATGGGGTCGGTCATTGGTTTTGGTGCAGCCTCATATGGTACCTACCGTGGCATGCATTTTGCGGCTGATGAGTTTGAGCGTAACTTTAGAAAACCAAACATTATTGAACAAACTAATGGCTTGACCATCCCAGAACAAATTAAATCAATTTTTGGCATGGGCAAATACGTCAAACCGCTTCATGTTAACGACGTTATTTTGGACAAAGAAACCAAAGAACGTGCAACAGAAATTTCAAGAACAATTCAAAACGTTGCTGCTAACGGTGGATACTTTAGAAACTACCTTTTCTGGGGTGCTCCTGGAACGGGTAAAACATTCCTTGCCCAGGCAATTGCTCATGAAGCTGATGCGATCTACATGTACATGAGTGGTGCAAGTTTGTTTAAGCTTGAAAAACAAGAAGCACTGGCAGAAATTGACCGACTGTTTAACTATGCTCGCAGTCAAAGCAAACCTGTTTTGTTGCTTATTGACGAAGCTGAAGTGCTTTTTGGTCAGCGTAACACGGGCATGAGTGAGGAAAAGAGTGAGGTCATCACACACTTTCTCAGCTTTACTGGTGCCAAGAACAACAAGTTTGCCATGGTTGCGATTACCAACTACCCAGAGCAGTTTGACGAGGCTATGTTGAGCCGATTCCCTGTTCGTGTACAGTTTAAACTTCCTGGCGTTGACGAGCGTGAAAAAATTATCTGGAACCACTTCTGCGCTATCGACCGCGCTAATCAGGAAGTCCCTTCAGATCAAGAAGTTGCGTTTGCAGCTGACTTAACTGGCTTGGGTTACAGAAAGCTTAAGGCGAAAGCAAAAGAGATTGCACTTAAGACCAAGGGACTGACTGGTCGTGACTTGATGTTTATGTCTGTTGCTATGTGTGATGCGGTTTACGAGTCTAAGCAGAATATTCTGACTGAGGCGATTATTGACAAATGTGTGTACAACGCATTGCTTGATAACCAACAAGCGCAAGGCGGCTTCCAGCGTGCAAAGCAAACGTGCGAAGTCTCTGGGCAGTCTGATAGCGTGATGGCTGCAGCTGCTGCATAGCGAGTAAACACAAGAGATTTTCTTGAGAGAGAAGCCACACTAATTTTGGTGTGGCTTCTTTTTTTTGTTGAGGAATACGAGTTGTGGGTGCCATTCTCGACCCAACACTCGTCATCCCGGCCTACGAGCCGGGATCCAGATAATGATTTTCCATTTTTCTGGATCCTGAAACAAGTTCAGGAAGACATAGTTCAGATGGTTTCAGCTTGTTTTATTTCAATGGAATGGGGCGCTATGCTCAACCTGTTTTACTACTGTGCAAAGTGTTTTGAAATAATATTTTTTTAGAGCACATGTTATATTCCCTTGTACTTGGTCAAGGGATCAAGTTTTGCTTTTAAACATTGTCGTGCTGAACTTGTTTCAGCATCCAGATAATGGTTAGTCAATTTCTGGACTGCCAACGATACCCTGATCAAGTCAGAGGACAGGCGTGGGAGCGATGAATTTGGGATGCAAGATGCGTATCAATTCGTCAGATACACTACGCAGGCTTTTCAAACTTCAGCAACCGCTGCATAATTTGACGACAGTCCTGCATAACGCAACTGCTTTCTATGCTGGATGCCAGTCGTGAAAACTCTGTTGCAAGGTAATACAGCGTTGTGCGTGTTGGAGAGTACGGTTGGCCCGTCAGGTTTGCATAGCGTTGGCCGACATTGTGGGCCAGCCGAGCGTCGAGTAAAAAGAGATAGCGAAAATCAATGTATGGATCGCCCAGTGCAGCGTCACTAAAATCGAAAATGCCGTTGATAACGTTACGTTCTGTGTCAAAGGCAATGTTATTATGGTACAGGTCATGATGCAATAAAACTGTGTCATGCTGCTCTGTTTGTATTTGGGTGTATTCGCGCAGTGTCCAGGTCAAAAGATTTTGCAGAGCAGTAGCATGCAATTTGTGTTCAAGCTTTTGTGTAAGCTGCTGGCTTGGCAGTGGCCAGTCAGATGCAGGTATGTGCAATCTAACGAGTGCGTCACGTGGTAGGGGTGTGTGTAGTTCAAACAAAAATTGTGCAAGCGTTTGGGCAAAATGATCTTTACAGTAACTGCTGAGTTGATTGTAATCTGCTGGTGTGAGAATCTGGCCATCAATTTTTTTGTAACCAAAACCAACTGGGGAGTTAAACTCAAATATCACCTCTGGAATGGGCAAGGTTGTTTTGCCTGCAAGTTGTTTGAGCAGTTGCACTTCACGTTGCAAAATTGTTGACCGCATGTGATCTTTTGCAAACCTAAAAATCCATTGTTGATCAGCTTGTAAAACGAAGTGGTCACAACTTGGCACATGTTGGATGTGATTTGCATTGATATTGGTCGATAAAATAAGTTTTTTAGCAGCTTCAAGCATGAGTATCTTTTGAGTGTTGCTTCATTTTTTTTCTGTTTGCATTTAGACTTGAGCACAAAACAATTAACCCGTAGTTTACAAAAGGAGCATATGTTATGCAAAGAAGTACTACTTTAACAGCGTTTTTGTTTGTTTGTTTGTACAGTTCGGCTGGTTTTGCGCGGTATGATTTTCCCGAATTAACGGGGGAGTATGCTGTTGGTAGTACGTTGTGCTATTGGGTTGATGAGCAGCGACGTGAGCTGCATGACAAAGAGCAAGAAAGTCCACGTGAGCTCATGGTCGAAATTTTTTATCCAGCATTATTGGGAGTTGATACGTCTGAGCATGAAAAACTGCGTTACGATCCTGTCGCAATTGCTTTTTTAAAAAATGAACTTGAGTGCGAGCAGCTGAGCGCAAAGCATTTGAAGGGGCTGGATGATGTGTTTACTCACGCGGTTGCTGACGCGTTGCCTGCAACCGAGTACGGCCCATTTCCTATCATTTTTTTTTCACATGGTTTGTGGGCACCTCGAGCCAATAACACTGCATATGCGCAAGAGCTTGCAAGCCATGGATACGTTGTTGTCTGTATTGGCCACACCTATGCATGTGGTCTGACGTTGTTTCCTGATGGTCGCTCTGTTGCTTTTGACGATGAACTGGGTGAATTGTTTGAGCAGCAAGACCAAGAGCAAAACACATGGGTTGCCGACCATGACTTTGTGCTGAAAAAGCTGATTGAGCTCAGTGCTCGAGATTTGGTAAATCAGTTTGTTGGATTACTTGATTTTGATCGTGTTGGCATCGTAGGCCATTCGTTTGGAGGTTCAGTTGCTGCACAGTTATGCCGCACTGACCAGCGGTTTAGTGCTGGGGTTAACCTTGATGGCCCGCTATTTGGCAGCGATGCAAGCAAGCCAAGCAAAGTGCCGTTTATGACGATGCGTGGTGACGTGTTTCTTAAGCGCTTTGAACAGGAAGATTCAGATGAATTTGATGGTATGTGGGAAGAAAAGGAACAGCTGCAAAAGCGTTATATTGATGCGATTGATCAGTTTTGCCAGCAGGCAGAAGTTGATAATTATCTTTTGACTATTCATGGTGCTGATCATTTGTCGTTTACTGATGCGCCTATTTTAAAAAGGAGCTGCTTCATGCTTGGGTACCTTGACTTTTTGACTGGTACGATTGAAGAGCTGCGTATGAATAAACTCGTTAATGATTATCTGGTTAATTTTTTCGATCAGTACTTGAAAAACAAGAAGTCTGAATTGCTTAATCAAAAAAAATCGCCCCACAGGGGTGTGTTTGTTAAGCGCTTTGCTGTGTCTGAAGATGTAAAAAACTGAGAAAAGGAGAGAGGAGATGAAGGTACGTTTGTTGTTGGTGTTGCTTTGGCTACTATTTTTACCAGGTACGAGCTTGTGTAGTCAAAGTATAGCTGTAGCACTTGCCGAGAAAGCGCTTGAGTGCAATATTTCCCTTTTGGAAGACGAGCGTGAAACTGGGCAGTTTTTGTGCAAGCATGGATGTCGAGATCTTGCTCCCCGTTGTGGTCAAAATAAATTGTTGCATATTTGCGTGAAAAACAAAACACCACTGCTGGTACATATTCCTCGTTATCTTGCTTTGAATGAGGGTATTGATCCATCTATAGAAGATATTGCGGTAGGGCATGGGTGGAAGGCTGCCTTGTGTGTCACACTGTTTGCTCTGACCGGTGGCATGATATTGGACGGAGAGCATAGACTTAAATCACTTACCGGCATGACTTGCCTTGAAGATGGCAAGGCTGTTCAAGTAATTTGTAGTGGCAAATTTTATGAGATTCCAGCCTGGCATGAGTTCAACCGAATCATTATTTTCCCCGAAGTGTTTGATCTTAACTTAGATTGTATTCGTCAGGATTTGGAAAAAAGAATTGTTGTTGATGCGAGTCGAGCTCGGTTGTGATGGTTATTTTTTGTTGTTTACAATGCTAAAAGTTGCTCTCATAAAATCTAAAAAATTATGCATTTTACCTCTAGTGTGTCTCAAAGCTCGTCATGCCGGCCCTCGAGCCGGTATCCATGTTAAATACTTGTCATTTCCGACTCAGATTTACAACGGTCCAAGGTGTTTTTTGAGGTGCTCGTTGTTAACTAAAATCCAACAAAAATGGTGTCATCCCCGAGTCCCATCGGGGATCTAAAAAATTGAAAGCGAAATAAATTATGAAAAAATTAATCGTACGTTTGTTGTTTGCCGTTAGTTGTTTTTTTCCTGCATATCCTATGAGTGTGTATAAGGTTGAAACGGGCAAGGATAGTGTAACATGTAGTTTCGAATTTCCTGATGAGCAAAACATTGATGGCCAGGGTGTGGAGAAAGTCTTGACTAAGCTTAAGGAGATGGGCTACATCAAAGCGTTGCCACGCAAGGTCACTTTTGACCAAATAACGGTGGTGAATTTATCAATTACCAACGAGTCCACGGAAAAAGTTTTTTTTAAACGACCTGAAGATTTTCCATTCTTTGATGTAACTAAGCTTGTTGAAATTATTAATCAGATTGAAGGGAAACATAGTTTTGATAGGTACAAGTATGGTGCTGGAGTGTTGTGCAGTCTTTTGTTCACCTACTATTCATCTATGTATGCCTGTTGCGACATCCAGGCATTATTTGAGTTTGCCGCCTGTTATACAACATCTTTGGGGGCGTTGTTAGCGGCAGTGGGTTTTGGTGCCGTTGCCAAAGAGGCAGGATCTCATCAGGGTGCTGTGCATGATCTGAATAAACAACTTGCGACAATTTTTTCTCAGCATCCAGTAGCACAACAAAGAAATAGTTCGCCGTGCAAGAATATTTTGTTGGTAGAGCCAGGAAAAACAGTACAGCGTACACTTTTAATGAATAAATCTGCTAGGATAGAAGATATTGTTGATGGTTGGAGTCAATATTTTTTACCAAAAGGGTAGTTCATGATTTTGCTTGTAGTTTTTTTGTATGCTTTGCTTGCAGCAACATTTATTTGTGCAAAGCAGACGGTGATGTATGGGGATCCTTTTTTTGTTATTACCATTCGCATGATGATTGCAGGCCTGATGTTGCTTGGCTATCAGGCTGTACGTGCTGGGAGTTTGAAAGTTGTAAAGCTTGAGGATTGGTGGCTGTTTGCTCGTACAACCTTTTTTCACATTTACTTTGCCTACACGCTTGAGTTTTGGGCACTACAGTACGTGACTGCGCTTAAGACAACACTGATTTATTCGGCAACGCCTTTTGTTGCTGCCTTTCTTTCACACGTTCTGTTAAAAGAGCGTTTAAGCTTGATTCAAAAAGGTGGCATGCTGGTGGGTGTGCTGGGGCTTGGGCCAGTGCTGTACATGCAGAGCGGTGGCGAGCAAATGTTGTTTGATCTGCTCAATATTTCTGTGCCAGAGGCAGTATTGTTTATGTCAATGATTTCGGCGGCATATGCGTGGTTTTTAGTTAAGCAGCTTATGGCAAAAGGTTATAGCGTGTTAACCATCAATGGCATGTCAATGCTTGGTGGTGGATTTGCCTGCTTTATCACAACACTGTTTGCCTCTGACTTGAGCAATATGGTGTATGATTGGCCTCAATTTTTGATGTGGTTGGTGTTTTTGATTTTTAGTGCAAATATTGCTTTTTACAATTTGTATGGGTATTTGCTTAGTCTCTACTCGCTGACGTTTGTAACATTCTGTGGTTTTTTGTGTCCGATCTTTGCAACACTTTTTGACTGGCTGTTTATGGGGGGCATCATCACTTGGCATTATTTTTTAACCATAGCCTGTATTACACTTGGTCTTTGGATGTTTTCGTATGGCGATAAGTTGAAAAAAATCGTTACGACGGATAAAGTGTAGCGAGCGCTTTGATACGTATGACTCTGAGCACTTTTCTTGACACAGCAAGCCGGGCATGGTACAACAGACATGTAGTTATCACGTCCGGCTTGTTTTGCTGGACAGCCTGTTTTAGGGAGGATTTTTCATGAATGTATCGTCTTTGCCGAGCCGGTGCATGGGTATTTTTTGCTTACTGATCTCATCTATTGAAGCGCTTCTTGCTTCAGTATTCTTTTGCTGGTGGCGTTAAGCCATATATTTTCGTTTTGCTCCACTCCATTTTTTGTTATGAATGTATGCTGCCCTTTGTGTCCGGCGGTAAGTTTGTTGTCGGTACGTTTTAACAGTATGAAAGAAATGTTATGTCAAAAAAATTATTTATGGTTATCAGCGTTTTGGTCAACATTACGCTTGTGTTTGGTTGTATGTATTTGTATTATGCCCGCCAGATTCAGGATCCGCAAAATGATGTTGAACTTACCGTTGTCGACGGTAAAGAGTATAAGGTAGCGGTCGTTATTCCACTTACACATCCATCACTTGAAGAAATTGTTCACGGGTTTACTGACACGTTGGTCAGTCAATACAAACTCAACTGCACGTTTACGACATTCAATGGCAACGGAAACCGCAGCTTGTTGCGCTCTCAGGTTGAGGAGGTTGTGCAGGGCCAGTATGACTTGGTGTTTACCGTTGGCCTGCTTGCAACGCAGCTGACCAAAGAGATTATGGGCAAAAAACAAAAGCCGACGCCTGTTGTTTTTGCTGCGGTTGACTTGCCCGCACTTGCACTTACTCAGCGAGACAAAGACTATGTTACGGGTGTACTTTCAGACGATGATGAGCAATGGCAGGTACATATGCTCAAAACCCTTAAGCCAGACATGAAACGTGTACTACTTGTTGCAGATCCTGCTTTGTGTGCTGGATATGAACAGAAAAAAGAAACTTTGCACAAAACACTTGAGCAGTACGGGGCTGAGTTGCGTACGCTTGAGGTGTACAAAACAAGTGAAATTTATGAACGGGCAAGCTCGATGATTGAAGATGCCGATGTTGTGTTGGTACTCAAAGATCATTCAGTTGTTTCTGGCATTGATAGTTTAATCAAGTTGTGCAACCGCTCACAAGTGACTCTGTGCACAAGTGAGTTGGACTCAGTTGTTAAAGGTGCTGCTGTTGGTTTTGGTGCGACATCATTTGGCTTTGGCAAAGACAGTGCTGCAAAAGCAAAGCACATGTTAGTTGATGGCAGCAAGGCTGGTGATTTGCCGATAATAAAGCCGTCTGACTATAAGATACGCATTAATAAAAAGAGTATGTTACAGCAGGGGCTGCAGTTGTCTGAGCAGATTAAGTTTTTGATAACAGCAACTGAGTTTGTTGAGTAGTTGGATGGTTAATAAAAAGGGATCCCGCTCTGCTCAGCTTGTCACTCTGGCAAATAAGCTCGTCGCTAAGCCTGTCCTCTGGCGTGACCAGGGGAGGCTTGACCCGGAGTCCATTTTTATAAAGATAAAACGCCTGAGTATTACCATGGATACTGGCTCGTTGGCCGGCATGACGAGTATTTGGAGATGCTCAACTTGAGGGTAATTCCGGCGTCGAGGCGAACCAAAAGTGGGTGGTACATGATTTTAGGAAACGTTTATCGTAATTTTAAAAAAATAATTATGACAAAGGATATCCATGACGTTTGATTTAGTAACCATTATTCTTGAGCAAGTTTGCTTGTATGTGCCCCTTGTGGTAGGTGCATACATCAGCATAGCATTGCTTAAAGCACCAGATATCAGCATTGAAAGCGCCTTTACCTTCGGTGCAATTTTAGGTACAAAGTTGCTTGTCGCAACGCACTTATTTCCCAAACCGGTTAGTTTTATGTTTGTTATCACTGCTAGCTTGCTGGGAGGCACTCTTGTTGGCCTTATTTCAAGTACTCTGACTGCGTGGGCAAAATTACCACATTTGCTTTCAAGTATTTTAACCATAGGGCTGTTTCATGGTTTGAGTCAGTATGTGCTTGGTGGGGCGCAAGTTTCGCTTAGCAGGTTTAATAACCCGCTGGAGTTGTTTGTTGCCATTGCGCACAGTCCAGAGCTGCCGGTGCTGTTGTCTTTGAGCATAGGCGTTGTCCTTTACATTTTTTTGCTGCTTAAAACTCAGCTCGGTTATGCCTGTGCGGTGTATGGTAACAACCCACATTTTTTCACCCACTACAATATTTCAACGCGCTTTATTTTTGTTAGCGGTATTTGTATGAGCAATGCGTGTGCTGGTTTGTCTGGCTACCTGGTTGCACAGACAAGTGCATTTACCGATGTTGGTGCGGGCAATGGCATGGCGCTCTTTTGCATAACCGCATTGATTTTGGGTAAAACTGTGGTGCGTACACAGCGACCATTTTTGTTTATGATTCCGGTAGTTGGCATCGTTGCGTACTGCTGCTTGCAGCAGCTTTTGCTTAAAGTTGGGTTTAATCTGAAATATTTTACAATGATTCAATCGTTGCTTGTTGCAAGCATTCTCATTATTAAGTATCGAAAAATGTCTGCTAACCAAACACTTTCAAACATGTTGGGGCTTTGATCATGAAATTACAAACGGCGTTAGCGCTTGAGCACATTAACTTTTTATTCGCTGGACGTAGACAATATTTTTTTAAAGATCTGTCGGTAAGTTTTCAGGCAAACAAGGTGCATTTTATTCGCGGAAAAAATGGTGTTGGTAAGTCGACATTTTTCAGGATTTTGCAGGGCCAAACACTACAAAATGAGCGTTTGGAAGGTACGATAACGCTTGGTGAGGATGTGTACACATTTTCGGGTGCTGGTTCTGTCAAAAGCAAGCAGGGCTCAGCTACGCTTGCCGATAAAGTGAGTTTGGTGCAGCAAAAGTTTGATTTGATGCTTGCGGGTGATTTTTCCTTTAACGAAAATATTGCGTGCGCAAACATGGAGCAGTTTCCGCTGCTTGCACCATTGCCAAAGGTACCTGAACTTCCTGTGGTTATGAAAAAACTTGGCATAGATGCAAATAAGCCGGTCAAGTTACTTTCGGGTGGTCAGCGACAAATTTTGGCAGTATGGATGGCACTGCAAAAGAATGCAAAAATTTTATTGCTTGATGAGCCAACGGCTGCACTTGATGATCAAAATGCACGCATGGTTATGGAGTTCGTGCAAATGCTGGTTGACAAAAATGACGTAACCGTGTTAATTGTTTGTCATGATAAGGAGTTGGTAGCTGAGTATGCTCAAAAATACTACTATGAACTTGTATTATGCGAGCAGAGTACGCTCAGAAAGTTTAGTAAAGTTATGCTTGAGCAAGGCCAAGGAGAGTAGTATGAAAATTTGTTTATCAATGACAAAAATTTTAGCAATTGCAATGTTGTTATCACAGCCGCTTTTTTCGGGTGAATCCCCTCGGGACGTACTTTTAACTGAGCAAGACTTGGCTTTATACAACGACGGTGAGCAATATTATGTTATTGACCGTCCCATAGTCATTACCGGTGAGCGCACAATAGATAGTAAAGATCTAGTGGTGCGAGATATTCATCTTGGGGAGAATGGCAGTATAACGGTTGCTCCAAATGCGGTGCTTAATCTACAAAATATAAAACTTTGTCGAGTTAAAGGTTCTAATTTAAAAATTCAGGATGGCGGTTTTGTCGTGCTGTCTGGGTCGGTTATTAATTTCTCTGGTGATTATAATTTTGACAGTGGTCGATTTTGTTTTTATCACAACAGTGCGTTTGTTGGGGTAACCCATGATAATGCAAGTCATGTTAATTTTAATTATCGCAGTGGGTCTCATAGCGTAATTTTTGAAAACTCGGTACTACATCTGCAATGCATTAGGTTGAATTACTATGGTTCACATGCTTTGCAAGAGCAGGAAGATGAGTTTCCGGCTCCGATAAAGTTTAAAGACAAATCTGCAATGCTTTTGTTACAAGACGTTGAGCTACGTGCATATAGCGACTGGTTTATGCTAAAAGGATCAGTGCAAACACGCGGACTTGTGACGATGGCTGGGGAGCAGGCCAATGGTAATCAATGTGTAGCACAATTGTATTGGGGCAATAGCAAGCAGGAAGACAACCCGACGTTTTATTTTGGTCATCAGGCCTATTGTTTTAAAAACATTGCCGATTGCATGTATACGGTTTTGCCGCAGGGCCGTGAGCTCATTATCTTTGAGAATGGTTATCAGGTTGCTGTGTGTCATGCCGATGAGCAAAATAAAGAGTTTTTGTTACAAAATGGTGGAGTCCAGCGCCCTCAGAACTATGTTATCGGGCGTTGTGACCTTGTCTCGCCTACAACTGATTTGTCTAAGCGTGCAGGGATTTATAAAGACTTGGGTTTAGCATAGCGGTAAATGGTACTCGCGATCCCGGCTTTTTGGCCGGGATCTTTTTTTTAGTGGCGCATCCATCGTTTGCGTATGGCCAGTTTAAAAATTTCCATAACAACCAGCACGCTGGCTGCGGCTGGTACTAGCATTAAAAAGTCGTTAAGGCTTGCCGGTTGAATAGAAAGTATGGGCTGCAAAACAGGTGTGTGCATGGCCAGCACGTGAATACTGGTAGCACTGATCACGCAGCCAATGAGTATTTTGTTTGAAAGCGGGGGAATAGAAAACAGTGACTTATGCTCTGAGCGGCAATTCAGGACATGAAAATTTTGCATCAAAACGAAGAGGAGAAAAAGGAGGTTACGTGCGGTTAGCTCGTTACAGCCGGTTGCTAGCAGTCCGAGCCAAAACGTAAACATGAGCATGCTCATAAAAAAGCCCGAGACAAAAACTTCAGACAACATGAGGCGATTGAAAAATTCTTTGTTTTTTGTGAACTCTTGTTCATGCAAAATGTTGTTTTCTCGTTCAAAGGCCAGCGCAATATCCTGTATGCCGTTGGTAACCAAATTAAGCCACAAAAATTGCAGTGCTTTCAGGGGCATTGGTGTGTTAAAGAGCAAGGCGTAAACGATCAAGAGTACTTCAGCCATGCCGGTTGAGATCAGCAGATAAACCATTTTGCGCAAATTTGCGTACACGGTTCGTCCTTCCTCAATGCCGGCAATGATTGATTTGAAGTTATCGTCAGTAATGATGATTGATGATGTTTCTTTTGCGATGTCTGTGCCAGAGCCCATAGCCACGCCGATATGTGCCTCACGTAGTGCTGGTGCGTCATTGACTCCATCACCGGTGACAGCAACCAAATCGCCAAGCCGTTTTCTAAATTTAATAATTTGCAGTTTTTGCAGTGGGGTAACGCGAGCAAACACGGTAATATCTTTGAGCGTATCAATATCTTTATTGCCATTGTTTTCACGCAGTCGTTCAAACTCTGTGCCGGTCATGACTTGGTCGTTGTATTTGGCAATGCCAACACGCGAGGCGATGGTAAAGGCGGTGAGCGGGTGGTCACCGGTGATCATGATGACGTGAACGCCTGCTTGTTGTGCAAGCTTGACGGCATCCGCGGCCTCTGTTCTGAGTGGGTCAATCATGCCAATAAAGCCAAGCAAGCTGAACTGGATGGTTTCTTGGGCAATTGTGTCTGGGCTAATGTTTTGTAAATTTCTTTTGCAGGTGCCATGGGCAACAGCAATAACACGATACGCTTGCTCATATAAACTTTGTGCTTGTGCTTGGGCAAAGGTCTGGTCAATTGGTTGCTGGCCTTTGCCGTCAAAACGCATGGTTGAGCAGAGTGGAATGATTGTTTCAGCAGCTCCTTTGATTGCCACCATTTGCTGTTCATCTTTGCCGTAAAGTGCTGCGGAAAAAGAGTAAGCAGAATCAAACGGAATTTTATGTTCAATGTTGTTTTCTTGCATATGCGCTTTACCATTGATGCCAAATTGCTCAAGAAATGAATAAAAGGCCATGTCAACTTCGTCCCCATGTAGAACCGGCTTGCCGTTGTCCATAGAATGGTACGTGCTTCCAGACAAGACGCCAACTTTTATGATGTCCTTGACGCGTTCTTCAACTTCGCCAGAGAGGCCTTTTCGTTGTGCAAACAAATGTGAACTGCCATCAGGCAATAATACTTTTTCGATTGTCTGTTGGTTAACGGTCAGCGTGCCTGTTTTATCAGTTGCTATACAGTTGCAGCTACCCAATCCCTCAACTGCTGAGAGTTTGCGTACAATAACTTTGCGTGCGGCCATCAGCTGTGTGCCGCGGGCCAGGGCGATAGTGACTGCAATGGGCAAGCCCTCAGGCACTGCTGAAACCATTAAGCCGATGCAGAGCATAAATGCTTCGTGGTAGGGCATTGCGCGCACAAGGGCAACAGCAGCAACGAGTATGCAGGCAGCGCTGATCAGGTACCCGATGCGAGCAGACATGTGTTCAAAGCGCATAAGTAGAGGTGTTTTGGTTTCTTTGCTTGCCAGTACTGATTGAGCAATGGCACCAATTTGCGTGTGCATACCAGTACAAACAACAATTCCCTTGCCTTGTCCGTAGGTAACAGTGGTACCTGCATAGGCCATGTTAAGCCGGTCTGCCATGGTGCATTCTTTTTCTATAACATTTATATGTTTTGCAACTGCTGTTGATTCTCCCGTGAGTAGCGACTCATCAACGGTTACATTATCAACCCAAAAAAGGCGCATGTCGGCTGGTATTTTGCTGCCAGATTCAAGAATGACAATGTCACCCGGAACCAGCTCATGTGCGTCAAGCAAATGCTCTTGCCCGCTTCGCAGGGTTCTGCTTTTGAGGGGTACAATTTTTTGCAGCATTTGGGCTGCTTTGTCTGCACGCCATTCCTGAAAAGAGCCTACTATGGCGTTAATGAGCAATATGATGATGATAAACATGGCGTCGGTAAGCTGGCCAATGGCTGCTGAAATGCCTGCGGCAATGAGCAGGATATAAATGAGCGGGCTCAAAAATTGGCTGATAAAAATATGGAGTACGGTTACCTTTTTACCCGTAGGAAGTTGATTTGGCCCTACTTGTGCCCGCACCTTTGCCGCTTGCTCGTGGCTGAGGCCTTTTTTTGTGCTGCTGAGTTGAGAGAAAATATCATCGATATTTTGTTGGTACCAATTCATTTTTTTCTTACCTTTCATTTGCCTTGTCTATAACATTTTCGTCGTCCTGCCGGTCGGGGGGCACTACTGTCCAAAGTGTTTTGAAAAACTTATTGTTAATCCAAGTAATAACAAAAAAGGGGTCATCCCCGAGTCCCATCGGGGATCTGCCCTACTGAGTTTGAGTATGCATGGCTTGGCTTTTTTTGTGCAAGTATTGGCTGAGAAGGTGCTGTGTATGCGTGGGGATAGTTCTCTTTCATCCTTAGATGTGTCTAGCAAGGTTGCATACAAAAAAACTTCGTCGTGCTTGACAAGGGGAGACTTGAATACAATAATCTCGTCACCCTGGACTCCGATCCAGGGTCCATTTCTAAAGAACAAACCGACTATTTAGCTGAGTGTTGACGTGGATGCCGGCTCGGGGGCCAGCATGACGGGGTGTGATCATGGCTATCCTGAAATAGATAAGTCTTTAACCGATCAATAAGTGTTTTTGAACATTTTGGTCTGTGGTTGATTAACGTAGGGCATGACGACAAAAAAGGGTTGCTTGTTTTGTCATCATGCCTGCAAAAAACTTCGTCATACCGGCCCCCGAGCCGGTATCCACACTAACATTCAGAAATGGTAAGTCCGATCTTTAGAGATGGACTCCGGATCAAGCCCGGGTGGCGAGTTTGAGTGGTCGAATGCTATGGAACTTAAATAGTTCATCAGAATAAAATAATACGCTGGGTGGCGCCAGCCTGTGAGAAGGTAAATCGCCAGGCTAGGCGATGAACTGCCGTAAAGGCTTCGAAAGCACCTCTAGTAGGTACTATTCAATTATCATGCCCCAAGCCCCATGTGTATATTGCCCATTTGACAATAAATACGAGATTGTTAGAATTAAGGTATTATAGTAGTAAAGTATGCATGTGCCATAGCAATGGAGGTTATTATGGTATTTTCACGTCGCTTATTCATTCGTTTGTTTGCAGGCCTGAGCTTGGTAGCTGCTTATGCTGGCATTGGCCAGGCGTGGGCTGCTGAAGGGCAGAAACAGCTGTTGGAAAAATTGAATGAACAAGGCCGTATTTTGGATAGTATTAAATATGGTGAGGGTGCTAACGTAAAGGAGTGCCTCGATGCTTATTTTGGCCCAGGTCAGAGTGATGATACTGGTGTTAAAGGTCAAGAAGTAGTATCTGATCAAAGGGGACAAGGTTCTTTATCCCAGTCATTCGATTTGAAAGCGTGTATTCGTGGTTGTTTTGTGCAGGTTGAACAATATAAGAAAGTAGGATTATTCATTCAAGTAGATGATAGTAAAACTGAGAAGAATGTAGACGTTAAGTTTTACATTAACGGAGAGATAGCTGCAAATACTGATTTGGTTGACATGCAGTATTTTCAAAAAAACGGTAGTTCATTAGTTAAGAAATTAAAGGAATATCGAGCAGGGATCACCGAGGAGAGAAAAAGGCAATTGGGATGGAACTCTACGTGGGGTTTCATGGTAACGCTGGATGTAGCTAAAAAAAAAATAACTTTATTGCCAATAAAATTTACCAACAATACCGAAGATAATACTGGCGACACGAAAGGCTCAACCTCTGCCAAAAAAAATGAATCTAAAACAAAGAAAAAACAATCAAGCTCAAAGCCCCAAAGCACCTCATGGGACCGCAAAAGAATCTGGAATTATTTCGGGGCTGCATTTATTTGTGGTGCAATTCTTTGGTCTGGCTACCAACATGGTACGTGGTTGCATGCATGGCAAGCGGCTAAGTACTTTGGTGCGGTAGCATGGCAGGAAAAGAGCATTAAGCCACTGTGGGAATGCTTGAAATATTACGGCCAATGGTATATGCACCGCTGTCTTGAAGCACAAAGCCGCTGCTAAAAAAATAAAAATGGGGGGAGGCATGAATTTCAAACGTGTGTTTTACAAATCATGTTTTTTTGTACTAAGTTTGGCTGTGGCACCAGTTGGCGCTATGTCAGATAACGCATATGTCCATGTTCCACCTGAAACGCTTGGCCAGATTGTGGATAGCTTTGACCGAATGTTTCCTGAGCTGGGCTTTTATCAGAGTAAAGAATATGTCGTTAAAAAGGTGAATAATGTTTGGTACGTGCGTTGCCAAAACTATAAACAGGAAGGTAAGGTCCATGCAGGCACCGAGCGGCCTATTCAGCTGACATGGCCTGCAGTATCTTGGCAGCAGGCTTGTAAAGCTCTCGATCGGGGTAAGGCAACTTTGGAAAGAAAAAAGCAAGAAGTTGCGCAGGCCAGAGCAAATACTATTTTACAGGGCACTAGCTACCGTACAGCCCAAAGCGCATTGTTACCTGCTTCCGAATACATCAATATGAGTATTTCTCAGCTAGAGCAGTATATTAATGCTCTGGATCTTGAATCAAGCAAACATTTTTTACTGCACCATTTGGAAGAGCTTGCAAGGCAAGCTAGATCTGCTTGTTTCAAATTTTCTTGTGAAAAAATACAAGGTTTTGATCAACGTTACGTTGTTTCAATTTACGATGAGGAAGAGGTGTTGGTCGATGCATGTAAAGCATTGTTAAAAGACAGTATCCGGGCAAGTGGGTACATAGGTCAGGGTTCGACGGTCCGTCATACTTTGCGTTTGAATAGTGCTAGTGATGCGGCGTTGCCACCTAATCAAACAAATTCAGACTGTAGCCTGATACAAAGTAACTCCCAAACAAATTTACAGACAGCTGTTATTAGCATTGCTGAGAAAATAGAGCCAAAACTACGCGATACCAGCCAAGGACCCTTGCGTTATGAGCTTAAGTGGGAAGGTGAATTTGTATCCACTCTGTATGGTTACAGGGAAATTTGTATTTATGGTGGTCAATATCATGATGATATCGTTTTCAAGAGTACCTTTAGTCTGCTAGATCAAAGATTAGATCGGGATGAAGAAGGTGATACTCAACATAATGATAATCTAGTTACTGAGATTGAGGAAGAAACACCAACAACAAACCTTAATTCTGCCGGATTGGTTGGTTCTAGAGTAAGTCCTAGACCAGATCAGGTAAGCACAGAGACAGAACAAAAAAGTCCAGAAGAAAAACAAGAAAAAAAAGATGAGCCCGTTGTCAAAAAACCGGGTTTTCCCTATTTCAAAACACTTGCTCTGTGCGGTATGGCCGCACTCACAACATTTGTTGCTTACAAAACTGGCTACTTAGCCAAGGCATGGTCGGGGTTAAAGTCGTATGCCAAGATGGTGTGGTAAAAAGAGTAGGGAGGGTGAGCCTCCCCGTTACTTATAAGCCAATAAGTTCATTAACAAATCTGTACAGTATGCTCATGCCAATTCCAGCAGTTTGCATGTTACCAAAGTAGCGAATTTCGAGAAATTCTTGATTGTAGCCAGCATCATCAATGATAAGATCAAAGTTGCTCCAGCGATAAATATTTCGTGAGATTCCACCTTCTGATTGTTCCCGTATATGGTCAGCTTTGCTTTTTATGATCCAGTCATGTAGTTTGTGAAATTGATTGGTTGAGAGAGGAAAGCTTATAGAAATAGATTGCGGGGGACCTTCACTGAATATAGCAAATTGTCGGTATATGCCGCGAAGTCCCGTGTGACCGTCTTCCCAATTATTTTCGTAGCGTGCTTGTAAGTATTCTCCTGCTAGTGCTCCATCCCCATCAACATCTTCAGTTGAGATGGTAAAGCCACCACCCATTTCATAGGTTGCGTAGCTATATTGGTAGGTTTCATCTTCTTTTTGAGCATCATGACTGACGTTTTGTGCCCGTTTACGCAGACTTGAGTGTATGTTGTAATATTCAGGGTCATCAACTTTGATTTTTAATTCAACTGCATTAACACTGATGATCGTTGCTGCTGCGTGTTGTGCAAACCCAAGACTGACAATCCCCAAAACTGTAAGAAGTTTTTTCATCTTCTCTCCCTTTTGTTTGGTACGCACTCTGTATGCGTACAGGTTTCACATATGGTCAAAAATGGCAAGTCTTGATGTTAGTTTGTTGTGGGCGTCCTAACTTCTTGTAGCTCTTGTTCTGACATTTCCTGAGCAAAGTAGTCAATTGTTGGAATGAGATGAACGGTGTCGCCGGTTGCTACAGCCAGCCATTTGCCGGCAACGTTGCCAGAGATAGCATTGATGGGCTTGCCCAAAGAGACTGCAAGCACTTGATCAGTTTCGTGCTTCCATAGCGCAAGGATGCCATCTTCAGTTCCGCTGAAAATGTATTCACCTTCTGGACTGCAGGCGATGGCCGTGACCGCTGAGTCGTGTGTAAGTGTTTTAGCACTGCTGCCATCAAAGTTGACGATAGTAACGGTATGGTCGTCAGAGCCAACTACGTACTGCTGTGTGTTTGGAATAAATGCTGAGCAACGTATGACACCCTCTCCGCTGAGCGTAACGGTTGAGCCTGAGCTGAGGTTGAAAAAATAACTTGTATGGTCACTTGCATTGGCCAGTAAAAACTTGCCACCAGGGTGACAGGCGACACTGTAGAGCAGTGAGCCCGGTGTGTTAAGTGAAAATGAGGTGAGCTGTTCTTGATCGCTATTATTTGTTACATCACGAAATAAGTAATGCAGCTGTGCTGCGCCAACATAGGTACAACAGCCTTGGCCGCAGGTTGCAAGACTGCATGGTTGTTGTTCAAGTTCTTGTGTTGCAGATTTAATGATGTTATCAAATGAAGTGATGGTAAAAAAATCAACGCCCAGATCTCGTCCAACTATTGCTGTTGTTCCGTCGTTGTTGAATGCTACGCTGGTAACGGTTGGGAGCACATGTTGTTGGTAAAGATTTTTTTTATTGCCAGAGGCTAGTTCAACTAAAATTGCACCATGCGCGCCAGCACCAACGAGCAAGTAATTGCCACATGGGCTGAATGTGAGTGATTCGATGTTTTTTTCATCGATATCTTTTGTGTTCTCAATAAAATCGCATTCGAGTACTGATTTTTGTGCAAAGTCTTTGAGCAATGTTTGATAGTTTTTTTCGACAAACGCTTTTTTGTTGAATGTTGCTTGTTGCTCGGCGCTGAGTTTAAGCATGCAGCAGGCAATGAGTGCTGCTTTTACAAATAATGACTTTTTTACCATGAGGGCTCCTTTCTCTTTTTTATGTATGAGGTCTTTCTTCCTAGGTTCTTTTAGTTGTGGCTAGTTGTAAGAAGAACGTAAAATTTATTTTTTTAAAGGCGTCATTCCCGGCTTCGATCGGGAATCTATTTTAATGTTTTATGAATAAGCTACAAACACATGTGTATCACAAAGATACTTGTCTAAGCAAATCATATTTTTACGGATAATACAAAATAAAGATCTCCGATGGATCTCGGGGATGACCCCTTTTTTGTTGGCTTTGAGTTAACAACGAGCACCTCAAAAAACACTTTGGACAGTAGTAGACTTTGATCCGGAGTCCATTTCTAAAGATGAAACCTACTGTTTGATCTAAATGTTAACGTGGACGCCGGCTCATGGGCCGGCGTGACGAGGTTTTGAGTGTGATAATTTTTCTTATTCGTCAAAGAGTTTTCAGCGCTTCGTAGTCAATGGTACCAAGCAGCCGATCCGGCTCAAAGTTAACTTTCTCTGGCCCGTATTCATGTGCGAGTTGTCCATCTTCAATGACCCAAAGTTTGTTGCCAAGCAGCAGCGCAAGGTGTGGGTCATGCGTGATCAGTAGTGTTGTCATGTTGTGCCGCGCGACAAGCTTTTTGGCGTAGAGCATGAGCCGTGTAGCCGCAGTAGGGTCAAGCGCTGCGGTTGGTTCGTCAAGCAGTAACAGCTTAGGACGTGAGAGCGTTGCCATGACAAGTGCAATAAGTTGGCGCTGTCCACCAGAGAGTCTGTTCATACGTGTTTGTAGTAATTCATCTTCGTCATATTCCATAAGCTGAGCAACTTCGCTGGCGGCCTTTGCTGGTAGGTTTGCCATTGCTGGACGCAGGCCCGCACGATGATATTTCATGTTTGCCAGTGCCAAATTTTGTGCGACGGTTAAAGTATCGACAGCGTTAAGGCGTGGGTTTTGAAAAACACGACTGATGTAACGAGCTCTGCTTTGTTCGTTTTCGTATGTAACGTCTTTACCCTTGAATGTAATGCTGCCGGCATTTGGTTTGAGTTTGCCAGATATTGTTTCAAGCAAGGTTGTTTTGCCCGCGCCGTTTGCTCCAATGACGGTTATAAAATCGCCTTCTTGGATAGTTGCGTTGATTTTGTCAAGAATCAGATTGCCAGCACGGATGACTGAAATGTCTTTAAGTGTAAACATATTATGCTCCTCTACCAAGTTTACGATGTTGTACAAACATAAGTGCTGCCAGCAGCAGTGCCGTGACGAGTTTGTTCCACGATGGGTTAAACTCAAGCTGTATGGTAAGCGCGATGACTGCTTGATAGATAATGGCACCCAAAATGAAGCGCAACGTTGAGTGGGCAATAACTTTTTCACCAATCATGAGTCCTGCAAGACCAATGATGAGAGTACCGATACTGCCAGTGATGCTAAAAAAACCGTTGTATTGAACAAATAGCGATCCTGCCAGTGCTGTTACGCTATGTGCAATCATGAGCGCGACAAGTTTGTAGCCGCCAGAGTTTTTGCCCAAGTTGGTAAGAAAACGTGGATTTTGTCCAACAGCGGTGAGCAGAAAGCCAAGTTCTGTGCGTAAAAAATATTCTATGCCACACATTACAATCACGTTAATGAGTGTAATTATTATGAGTGCTTGTAGTTCTGCATTGCTGGTGATGCTTGCAAGCCATGTTTGATCAAAAATGGTTGTGTAGTTTGCAAGAGATAGGTTGGGACCGGCAAGATTGAGGTTAATTGAAAACAAACCTGTGATGACAATGATGCCACTAATGAGTGGGCTACAGCGCAGTTTGTTGTGAATAGTTCCGGTTGTAATGCCAACGAGCGCTCCCGCTGCCATGATAAACGGAATGCATACAATTGGTGGTACATACCAGGTGAGCATGAGCGCACACAGTGCGCCGCCGCTTGCAAAGCTTCCTTCAATGCTCAGATCGTCAAAGACGATGAGCTGTGATGTTAAAAATAATGCGAGCACCACGAGTGAATAAATGCCACCCATAATGAGTGTGTTGATAAACAGTTGACTAAGTTCGGGTAAAAACTCCACGTTGTTTCCTCGTTTGTATAGTGAAATGTTCTGTTACTTTTCAACAAAAATGCAATCTTGCGTAAGCGAGACTGGTACTGAACGCTTAAGTGTGTTCATGACCTTTTTATTGACAACAAGCTTTGTACTTGGAGCCTGAGCAAAGCCCAGCTGCAGTGGTGTTTTTCCATCAATGAGCACGCTGAGCGCCATTGCACCAGCAGCTTGCCCACTCTTGAAGTAGTCGATGCCTGACAGCGCTGCAAATGCACCTTTTTGCACGAGCAGGGCATCTGCTACAACAAGCGGCTTGTTTGCTTTAAGTGCTTGCTTGCTGATGGTTTCTACCAAACTTGCAACAGTGTTGTCAATTGGAGTAATAATAACATCTGCGCGGCTGAGTGCAAAGTTCATTGTTTGTCCAATTTCAGACTCATGTTGAATTTGTGCTTTTGTGATGGTGAAGTTTTCTCGCTCAAGTAGTGGTGTCATTTTTTCGACCATGCCAACGGCGTTAACTTCTGCGGGATTAAACATAATCGCAATACGGCGTACGTCGGGCAATAGCTTTTTGAGTGTGTCCAAGTATTGGGTCAAGTTGATCATGTCTGAGCTTCCGCACACGTTGTCTTGTCGGTCAAGGTTGAGTGCCCACGGGTCACTAACGGCGGCGGTAAAAATTGGTTTGTTTTTTTCAACGCGGGCCATGGCTTGTGTTGCCAGGCTGCCCAGTGTCAAAATTGCTTTGATATCACTATTTGCGTGAAACGCTTGTGCAATGGCTTGTGCTTGTGCTGCTGATCCGTCTGCACTTTGCATAACAAAGCGAACAGCGCTACCAAACTTACCGCTCACTTGTTTGATAAATCCTTCTTGTGCACTGTCCAGCGCTGGGTGTGGAATGGTTGTTAACACACCAATGGTTAGTGCCGGGCCGTGGCGGGCAGTTCTAAATTTTTGTGTCAGCAGTAGCGAAACGGCGATGGTGAGTAAGATGCTAGCGACGATGACAATAGTTCTTTTTGCCATGGTAAAAACCCTTCAAGGTATAAGGCTCCAAATATTTGGGAGTAATATTCTTTTAGTAAAATGGTACAACAAGTGCTTATTGTGTGTACACAAAGCAATTTTTTGCTGTGGAGTGCACGCGTTAATTAAACGAAAATGGTGATTGGAGGGATAGTATGGTACGGCCTAGCAGCCGTAAAAAAGATAACCAAAATAGTAAGAATGCCAGCAGGGTGCGCTATTGAGCTGAGTAGTAGCGAGTGTGTGTAGTGGGTGCATACGCTTTTTTGACTGCTGTATGCACGGTACCTGAGCGGTAATCATAAAAATACCTTTCGGTTTGTATTTATAATTCGTGCATTGTAATGCTTAACTTTCTTCAGATTGTCATCTAATGCGTGTATTGTCAATAAAACAGTTTGTTTGATTAAAGAAAATAAGTCGGGCTTTGTGTTCTGGACAAAATCTTGGTATTCTAGACCTTCCTTGACCATGGGGTACATAAAAAGTACTATGCATCAATAAAAAGAGGTTTTATATTTTTATGAACAATCATCAGACAGATAAAACAATTTTTGTGTTTTTTGGAGCTCCAGGCTCAGGCAAGGGAACTCTGGCTTCGCTATGCGTTGAGCGTCTTGGGTTTAAGGTGCTTTCAACGGGTAAATTATTTCGTGAGCATATTGCAGCTGGTGATGAGCTGGGTAAGACGGTTTCGGAACTGATCAATGCTGGAAAATTGGTGTCTGATGATATTGTTAACTCAATGGTACAAGGGTGGCTTGAGAAGAATGCGGTTAATGGGTCTTCCATCATTTTAGATGGGTATCCACGTACGCGTGCACAGGCCGAACTTATGCGTGAAATGCTTGCGCATTATTTCCCCGACTTTGTTTTTTGCGTTATCAAGCTGGAAATTCCTGACTTTGAAATTGTTAAACGTTTGAGCAATCGCTTAGTGTGTAGCAACAAAAAGTGTCAAAAGGTTTTTCGTTTGTCCATGCTGCCAAAACAGGATAGCTACACATGTGATGAGTGTGGTTCAGAACTGAGCCGTCGTCCAGATGACGAACCCGACGTGGTCAAACATCGTTTAGAGGTATATCGCCGACACGAACAACATATTCTTGATTTTTATAATTCAGTGAATCAGCGCGTTGACACATTGAATGTTTCAAACATTTCTCCTGAGCAAGTTTTTGAATCATTTGCAGCAACATTGTAAAACTTTAGCGGCGCTGTACAGTTTCATTTTTTTTGTGCTTTCTTTCTCTCCAAAGCTTGACACTCCATGCTCAAATAAGTAATGTTTCAAGAAAGCTCATGCTTTGATCAGATTCGAGCATTGGGTAAGGAACAGAGAAGTAGGGTAGTCTCATCATTACAAAAGGGAGAAAGATGATGAAGATCAAAGTAGTCAATTTGTTGACACTAACCACTGTGGTGACAATGGGCTCAATGGCTTTTGCAGCTGAGCAGCAACGTGATGAACAAACACAAGGGCTTCAGCAAGCAGTGTATCACGAAGCTCCGGAAGTGCACCAAGCTTCACCGCTTCAACCACAGCAACTTTGTCATACGTATCAGGGGGTAGGACATTCGCAGCAAGTCATACTGGTTCAACAGCAACAGGCCCCAACGCCGCCACCTCTAACTCCGGATCAACTTAAACAACAAGAAGAATTGAAGAAACAGCGGGCGATGCAAGAGCTCGCTGAAAAAAATGCAGGAGAGGCGAAAAAATTTCTTGCAAAAGTAGAACAATATCGTGATAGCATGCACTGTAAAGAATACGCTGATGTATTAGAGCGACTTTACTTAAATGCTAACCCAAACAACGATGTTGAGAGACTTTCAATGGAGCATTTGAATCGTGTTGTGCGAGAAGGGGTGAAGGCTGGAGATCCTATTTCACTACTCTTTTTAACACGGTCATGGTTAAGAAAAAATTCAAAAGTTGTTGTAGAAGCTGAACAGGGTATTCTTGGACTCAGCACAATTCTTTTGTTTTTGATGATATTAAAGGCTGATATTTATACGACAGTAAGTATGTGGAGCATGGCAAAGACAGCACGTGCACCATTTGAGCATATGTACAACTACTTTGCAACGAAATATTTGAATAAATTGTTTTATACAAAGCTTGACCTAGAAACGGTTAATTTTAAAGCGGTAGTTGCGAATGCGAAAAGTGCTTACATGCAGATAGCACAAAGCGGTGATTTTAATAAGTACTTACCAGAGTGGGTGAAGAGCTGTAATATTGGACCGTCTACTATGACGAGTTTGTTCTCTTCGTGGGGTGACTACCCAATAACATTTCAGCCTCTTGAGACAGAAGATATTAAGATATGCAGAGATAAAGCTGAATATGTTAAAGAGATTAGAAGAGCCTCTATAAATGAGTTATTTGCAATTTGCAGTAACGTTAAGACAATGGCTGAGTTTTTAAACCTCAAATACACTGATCTGGTGATCGATGATGTAGTATCGCGCGATTTCACCGAGTTGACGAGTGAAGAGGCGGCATTAATTGTCCGTCAGGGGTAATTATTGTTGGTAAGAAACGCAATTTTGTAAAAAAAGAAGGAAGCTACTCAGCTTCCTTCTTTTTTTTTGTTTTTCTTGCATCTGAGGTTTGCAATCATTAACACTTAGGCAGATGAGTGTCATTTTTAAAACACAGGGGTGTGGTATGAAAAAGCAGCTATTATATGTTTTTTTGCTTGTTGGATTGGTGGGCACAGGCTCTGGCATGGATGAAGAAGGTGGCAAAAGAAAGAAGACTAGCGAACAACGCCGTAGAGGTTGCATTGAATGTTGTTTGGCTTTTCTTTGTCATACCGTACCTGAGGATCAGCAAGTTACTGTTGCTACGGCAGCACTTGGAGCTACTGAGTGGTCGCGAGAGAATGTTGAAAATGTACATAAGGGCCTTGAAGAATTACAGACCAAGGCTCGGGATGTTTTTAGGATTGTTGTTGAAGCTTGCAATAAGGGTAAGCAGGAGCT
The DNA here is from genome assembly GCA_020633995.1 of Campylobacterota bacterium. Taxonomy (NCBI): domain Bacteria; kingdom Pseudomonadati; phylum Campylobacterota; species Campylobacterota bacterium. The sequence continues at coordinate 38,969 of JACKCO010000006.1, forward strand.
TGGTGCTGCCATTGGAGCGATGCGAGAAAAAGCTGAATATGCGACAGGCATTGGTATTTTGCATGCATACAAGTTCTTAAATGACAAGTTTGAGCTTAATCATCCTCTACTCAACCTTATTTTGTATATGGTCGAAGTAACTCCTAGCCGTAGTGGCCAGAACATGTATCGTTTGCGTTCAGTTGACGAGACACTTGACTATCACCAGCAACAGCAAGAAGTTATTGTTTAAAATTGGCAGTGTTTTGGTGTACGTGGAAACGGAATAACGTCACGAATGTTTTCCATGCCTGTGGCAAATTGTACCATGCGCTCAAGCCCCAAGCCAAAGCCAGCATGCTTGACGCTGCCAAAGCGACGTAAGTCGAGGTACCATTGGTAGCGTTCAAGCTCCATTCCCAGTTCGAGCATGCGGTTCTGAAGTACATCAAGGCGCTCTTCACGCTGTGATCCACCAATTAGTTCACCAATGCCGGGCACAAGCATGTCCATGGCTGCAACCGTTTTACCATCTTCGTTTGCACGCATGTAAAATGATTTAATCTCTTTAGGATAGTCGTACACCATGACTGGAGCTTTGCAATGTTGTTCAGCCAGGTAGCGTTCATGTTCAGCTTGTAGGTTTACACCCCACGCAACAGGATATTCAAACGACTTGCCTGAGGCGAGCAAAATATCAATAGCCTCGGTGTAAGATAAACGCTTACATGGTGTGTGTGCAACGTGTTCAAGCTGCTCAAATAAATCTTTTTTGTATTGTTTTTGAAAAAACTCAAGATCAGGTTGATTGTGCTCAAGGACGTATTTGACGATGTACTGCAGGTACTGCTGCGCGCAGTCCATGTCATCGTCAAGATCGGCAAACGCTAGCTCAGGTTCAATCATCCAAAATTCGGCGAGGTGTCGTGGAGTGTTTGAGTTTTCAGCGCGAAAGGTTGGGCCAAAGGTGTAAACGTCTGAAAGCGCACAGGCATACGTTTCAACATTAAGTTGGCCAGAAACGGTTAGATAGGCTTGCTTGGCAAAAAAATCGTCGGCAAAATTGACACCTTTTTTGAGTTGCTCTGGTTTGTTAACCAATGTGGTGACGGTAAACAGTTCACCAGCGCCTTCACAGTCAGATTCAGTAACAATAGGGGTGTGAATGTATAAAAAGTTTTTTTCTTGAAAAAATTTGTGTGTTGCAAATGAGAGTGCATTGCGTACGCGTGCCACTGCCCCAATGGTGTTGGTGCGTGCCCGTAGGTGGGAGATTTCACGTAAAAATTCGAGAGTATGATGTTTTTTTTGCAAAGGATATGCTTCTTGGTCGCATGTGCCTAGCACTTCTATGTTTTGTGCATGCATTTCAAGTGCTTGGCCCTTGCCCGGGCTTTGGACAATAATTCCGGTAATACTGACTGAACAGCCATTAGCAACTGTCGGAATAACAGTTTCATAGTTGGCAACATTTTTTTCGTCAGCGATAACTTGAAATGGAGCGACTTGAGACCCGTCGTTAATGGCAATAAATGAGAAGCTTTTTTGGTTGCGTACTGACCTGACCCACCCTTTAACGGTTGCTGTTTGGTTAAGGTGTTGTGCACTGATATGGTTTATTTTAACGCGCATCATACTTTTTACACTCAAAAATAAATTAACAATTGTCCTGTTCTGACCTATCTTGTTCAAGATACTGACTTTTACTAACTGGTCAAGCAATGACATAAAAAAGTGCTGGATCAACGCATGTTATCAAGGAATTTTTCATGTGCCAAAACAATATACCGCTCAAACCACAAGATTTTACCGCAAGTGCCTATGTGCTTAGTAAAAATGCTGACAGAATTTTGCTTATGTTGCACAAAAAAATTGGCCTTTGGCTTGCGCCAGGTGGGCATCTTGAAGGTTGGGAAGTGCCCCATGAGGCCGCGCTACGTGAAGTGCGAGAGGAGACGGGTGTGCAGGCACGCATTGTTAACCCTTATTTTGAGCTTGGAGTACATAATAAAATGGAGACGCAGTTGCCTACGCCGCTTTTTGTTTGGGAGCATCGAATTTTTGACCGAGAGACTGGTAAGCAGCAGGTGCACGAACATTTGGATCTGTGTTATTTGGCTCAAGCGTTGGATGAGAGCGTTGTAGTTAATGAGGCTGAATCTGAAGGTGTGCAGTGGTTTACGCTTGAACAGGTGCAGCAGCTTGAAACGACTGAGGCGGTTAAAAAAGTGTGTGCTTTTGTGCTTGGTCAGCTATGTGGTGCAATTGAGCAAAAGGTGACCGGTGCGTCGGCAATAAACATTTAACATAAAAGGCCATCTATTTGAGATGGCCTTTTATTAAGATTGCTTTGTCTGACTATTGCTCTGGGTGAGCTTGCTCTGTGGGTGTTTTTTGTGAGTAAAGATATGCAAACCAGCCCAAGAAATCTAACTGCTGCATAAAAGAAGGTTGGGGTGATTTTTGATCGTTGCTTTGGAGCGGGATACCCTTGAGTTTTGCCAAGAGTTTGGCTGCATGTTTTTTAGCTTTCCCGTCTTTCAGTTTGAGTATCTTACAAATCTGATCAATAGCTGTTTCTATCTGTTTTTCAGGGGCTCCTGCATTGTGACTGAGGCTTTGTTGGCAATAATAACTTAAAATTATTGCTATCAGGAGCTCGTTGTCATCAGCTGGTCCAAAATTAAAAATATCAAATTGACTGTGCTCTTTGACGAGCGCATAAAGTGTTTTTTCAATGTACTGGTGTTGCGAGGGGAGTAGTATTAAAAGACTTGCTTGTCTGATGGTTTCAAAATGGGGCATGAGCTGATTTTTGATGTCTTCATGTTGTATGCACTGCTCATATTTTTGTAATCGTGTTTCAATCTCCGAGGCTTTGTCTGATGGTTTGCCTTGGTAGAGTGAAAAGGTTTGTTCATCTTCTTCGCTGGTTTTGGCAGAGTATTTGTAGAGCAAAATTTCTTTGAACAGCGAGGTTGTCATGAGCATGATTTCTACAGTTTTATCTGTTTGCCAGTTATAGCTTCGTGCTATGCTGATTATTGGATCAAGTAAGAATGAGAGCTTTGCGTCGGTTTGGATAGGCTTAAACTTTTTTAGACAATAAAACTGTGAGGCTGGTGAAAGTTGTTGACTAGCAGATTCTTGACTTGACTGATCGCGTAGCTGATAGAGAGCGTAAAAAAAGGGTTCAACAGCGGCATAACATAGTTCCAGCCCATTCATGTTTGGATATTTTTGGGTGTTAAAAATCTTAGCAAGCAATGGTTGAATTTGCGCATACAGTGTTTTGGCAGATTTGTTTTCTAGTATTTGATTTTGAGGCTGCCCGCCAAGCATTGCCACCAAGGCATTGAAGAACTGGTCAGAGCGCTGGCCTGTCCAGAAATTTTCTTTTTCCAAACTTTCTAGAACACTGTAAAGCTGACAAAGACATGTGCAATCTCCAACTTTTTTGCAGCCTTGATGGTGTATTGGTTGAGGTATTTTTTTGCTCACAACGTTAGTAAGCCAGCTATAAAAGATTTTTGTTTGAGGTTTTTGTAGATCTAGTTGATATTGTTGAAAGAGCGTTTGTAGGGGAGAAGGTTGTTGCTCCGCGCAGTGCAGGGCAGGTAAAAGAAAGAGGACTAGCGTTACCAATGTGTATGTTATTTTTTTCATACGAGTTCTCCTTTCCCGAGTAAAAAAAAGGCCAGGACTAGCCCGGCCTAAACATTTATACGATTTCTTTTTTTAGCGAGTAACTTAGCTGCTGCGAGGCTAACCTGATTAAGACTAGCACGCCTGTGGCAATGACCGCAAACGTGAGTCGCTCAACTGCGACAAGGGGTATAAGTGTTGTCCATTGCTCGCTGGTCATTGGAACTGTGTAGAGCCACATGATAGAACCAATCGCATGTGCTAAAAAGGTGCTTTGCAGCATGCGCGCAAGCAATGAGTGTCTGGCAAAAGAGTGCAGGGCTATTGGAACCAGCCAGTAGGCGCTGTACAGCATTGCCCAGCCTTGTATACCATCATGTGTGATAAAAATCCCCATGCAAAATGCAGGAACTAAAACATGCAGAGCAACGTTGAGTAGGCGGTGTGCCCTACGATTAGTGCGTGATGAGAGTGCCAATGAGAGTGTTGCAAACAACGTTGGAATGCCCATGGTCACCAATGGTTTGGCACCAAGCGTATGCAGCAGGCCCCAGCTAGCAATAAAGCAGACAACCGAGGAGATTGGGCTGAACAGTCCACCAACGAGTGGCACGATGAATGCAAATGGAGAAAGCATAAACTTGCTTGATCCTACTAGTGTACTTATTTTGATGCATGAACTGACATAAGTTGCTCCTGACCACAAAAGAGCCGAACAAAGTTGTTGGATGCGGTTGTTCATTGCTTGTTTCCTTTCAAGGGGTAGCATTAATTTTTTTAGACTATAATGTTATAACTATAACGAAGACGCGGACTATAGTAAACCGCGTTACTACTCTAAATTTCAGGTAGGATTAAAATCATGAAAGCATATTTGGACATCGTACGTCATGTACTTGATAATGGTGTGCGCAAAGAAAATAGAACGGGGGTTGAAGCGTTGACCGTGGCAGGCCAGATGTTTGAGCATGCTATGGTTGATGGTTTTCCATTACTGACGACAAAAAAAGTGCCCTTTAGGTTGGTTGCGACCGAGCTTGAATTTTTTATCAAAGGGATCACTGATAAAAAATGGTTGCAGGATCGCAATAACCATATTTGGGATGAGTGGGCATATCCTCGAAAAGCACCTTATGGACATAGCGAGCAAGAAAAACAACGTATGTTTGATGAGCAGGACCTTGGGCCAATTTACGGGTTTCAGTGGCGGCACTTTGGCGCCGAGTATAGCTCATATGATGCTGACTACACTGGCAAGGGGCATGATCAATTCAAGCAGCTTGTGGATACTCTAAAAAGTAATCCACATGATCGCCGTATGTTGGTGTGTGCTTGGAATCCACCATTTTTAAAAGAGATGGCGTTGCCGCCGTGTCATTACGCGTTTCAAGTCACGGTTATTGATGGAGCATTGAATTTATTGTGGAATCAACGTTCGGTTGATGTCATGCTTGGTCTGCCGTTTAACATTGCAAGTTATGCGTTGTTACTTCATTTGCTTGCAAAAGAGGCTGGCCTGAAAGAAGGAAAGTTAATTGGTTTTTTGGCCGACGTGCATATTTACACTAATCATGTACAGGGTGCTTTAGAGCAGGTCAAGCGTGATCCATCAACATATGAATTGCCAAGTTTGATGACCGAGCCATTTACATCAATTTTTAACTGGTCTGCACAAGACTCCATACCGCTTAATTACCAAAGTCATCCACGAATAAAATTTGAGATAGCGGTATGATTGCCATTATTACTGCAATGACAAAAGACGGTGTCATTGGTAGAGGCAATGCCTTGCCATGGCATATTCCCGATGAGCTTAAGTACTTTAAAAAAATTACGCAGGGGCAAACTGTTATCATGGGTAAACGTACCTTTGAGTCTATCGGCAGGCCATTGCCCAACAGACACAACATTGTGTTAGCACCAGAGGATACTTCACTTGAAGGTGTTTGTGTTTGCTCGTCTGTTCAGCAAGCGTTGAGTGTGGCACAGACATATGGCAAAGATATTTTTATTATCGGTGGTGCATACACCTATGCACAGTTTTTGGAGCGAGTTGACCGTTTGTATATCAGCTACATCAAGCATGCTTATGAAGGTGATGTTTTTTTTCCGGCCGTTGAATGGAACAGTTGGAAAGAAGTTGAACGTTGCGATTATCCTGAATTTGTGTCTGTTATGTATCAACGTTGAGCTCTTTTTTAATTTGCGGTAGGCTGAGGAGCGCTATTGAAACATGATATAAACCTTAGGAGCCTTATGAGTATAAAGTCGGATCGTTGGATAATTGAAAAAGCATTAAATGAAAAGATGATTGATCCATTTGTTGAAAGACAGATGAGGACTGTTGACCAGCAGGGTAATAAAGTTGTCAGCTACGGTGTTTCAAGCTATGGCTATGACATTCGCGTATCTGACGAGTTTAAAGTTTTTACCAATGTCTATAATTCGATCGTGGACCCAAAAAATTTTCGTGATGATTCATTTGTGGAAACAAAAACAGATGTTTGCGTTGTTCCACCAAATTCATTTGCGCTTGCGCGTAGTGTTGAGTATTTCAAGATTCCACGTGATGTGCTTACAATTTGTTTGGGCAAATCAACATATGCTCGATGTGGCATTATCGTTAATGTGACGCCATTTGAGCCTGAGTGGGAAGGTCACGTCACCATTGAAATTTCAAATACGACGCCGTTGCCTGCAAAGATTTATGCAAACGAGGGGATAGCCCAAGTTATTTTCTTTCAAGCTGATAGTGAGTGCATGGTTTCATATGCCGACCGTTCTGGTAAGTATATGGGACAGCGCGGTATCACGCTTCCTCAGCTTTAAGCTTTTTGCGCGTGTGGATTTTCAAGCTCTGGTGGATATCCGCACGCGTGCAATAGTTCTCGATGTCTTATTTCAGCTCGTGTTAGCCTGTCTATCCATGCAAGGCGTGCATTCTCCCACGTTGTTACCACTGCGTCGTATTGTGTATCTGATAGTAAGCCAAGTTTATGTTCTTGGCGCTTGAGCAAGAAGTCATTTTTTTCTTTTATATAGTTTGTATATTGTGTTCGTACGTTACTGAGTTCGGTTTTTAGTACCATAAATTTTTCGTGTATTTGTTGCTTGATCAAGTCAACAGTTTGTTGGCGGTTGAGTGTTTCTTTAAGTTTGTTTGCTCGAGCTTGCTCCTCTCGAAAGTGGGCAGATAGCCCGTCAAACATGGTCCATTGTGTGCCAAAACCGAACGCATGAAAGCCGTTAATGCGAAGTGGTATACCGCTCTGTAGTGCGGAAAGAGGTGCTTTGTTAAAACCGGTGTTTGCGACAAAGCCAAAATTTGGCAAGCGTGAGCCTTGGGCAATTTTTAGATTTTCTTTTTCTATTTCTATGAACTTGGTTTGTTTTTTTATGCTTGGGTGGTGTTTGCAGGCGCAATCATAGTAGTGGTTGAGGGACAGCAATTTGATAGGGTATGGTTTCCAGTAAAGTTGCTGAATTGCTTGTTCGTCGTGAGATTGGCCTTGTTTATAAAAATCAAGGGCATGACCAGATAGAAAATCGAGCCGTTCTCGTATGATGTCTAGCTCATCATGGTACGTGTCTACGCTTGAAATGTTTTGTGTGTGACGAGATACTTCTTGTAGCCAGTCTTTTTTATCAATCAGGGCGAGTTTATCTTGATGTTTTGAGCGTTTAAATTGTGATGAGCTGGATGTGTACAGAGCTTGAATTGCTTGATGTCTTTTCTCTTGAAACCAAACGAAAAGAAACGCTATTTCAACATCACGTCTAACGTTTATTTTTTCTTCTTCGGTAAGTAGGCGTGTTACATCGGTTTCTTTTTTTGCCTTTCTGCGTTGTTGCAACGGGCCAGAAAATGAATAGATAAGCTGATTCAGTTCTAATGTAGTTGTGTTACTGAGTGCATTTTCGTTGTTTGCCTGTGAAAATTCTGAAGTCAAATTGATTTGCGGATAATACCCTGTCATTGCGTTGCGCGCCGCCATTCTGCTTGCAAAAATGGCGTGTTGTAGCGCGCGTAAGTTCGGTCTGTTTTCCAATGCTTTTTGTACAGCTTCATGCATTGAAACTCTGGTGGAGGCAGGGGTGATGGTTTCAAGTTCTATGTTGTATTTCATCTTTGCTGACACTGTTGTCAGCAACATGAAAAATATGAATAGCTTTTTTATAGGGCATCTAGGCATGGGGTCTCCTTTTACAAATTTATTTATATAGTTTTTGTTAGCGAGAGTCTAGCACATTAGAATTGTTTTTTTGTAGACATCAGTGACTTTGTGTACATGTGATTTTTTACAAATAACATGTACAATAAAATTGTCTTGTGAAAATCTATAATAAATTTTTGGGTAGAGAAAGTCTTATGAAGCGTATGAATATTTTGATTTTTAGTGTAATCTGCTTGGTATTTGTAGGGATTATTGTTAGTTCGTGGTTTTATGTTTATAAAAAGAGGCAGGGTAGCACGTTGCAAAGTTTCAAAGTAGATTTTCCAGTTCCCAAAGAGAAAGTTAAAAAAGTCGTACTAGACAATGGTATGACGCTTCTTGCATTTGCCAATCCATCCATTCCCAAAGTCTTGGTCCAGATTGCGTATGATGTCGGTTCATACGTTGAAAAATCGGGAGAGCGAGGGCTTGCTCATTTAATTGAGCACATGATTTTTAAAGGGACGCAAAAGCTCAAAGAAGGAGATATTGACTCCATTGCCCGAAAGTATGGTGCCAGTTTTAATGCCTATACCTCGATGGATGTTACAAGCTATTACTTTGAGACGAACAAAAACAATTGGAAGCCGTTTGTGGGTATTCTTGCCGACTGTATGCAAAACTCTCGTTTTGAACAGCAGCACCTGGCTTCTGAGGTTAAGGCAGTTATTCAAGAGCTGAAGATGGGCAAAGACGATTACGTACGAAAAATGCTTTACTCAGCCTGTCAGAATATTTTTCCACCGCACCATCCGTATCACATGCCGGTTATTGGCTTTAAAGAAGATTTGCTGGATCTGGATGCTCAAAATTTGAAAAAGTTTTATGAACAGCACTATGGCCCGTCCCGTGCAACGTTGTTTGTTGCTGGAGATGTAGACCTTGATGAGATAGAAAAAGAGTTCCGCCAGAATTTTTCATCAATTAAAGGTTTGAATTCTAGTTCTGAAAATGACGTGAAATTTCCACTCCCTATGCAAGAGGTGACAACGCACAGTACTCGTTTATTTGAGGATGTACAAAAGGAGCAGCTTGGTTTGTACTGGCTTATTCCGGGAAGTCGTCATGAACAAGAAGTCGTGGCATCAGTTATTGAGGCAATGCTTGGTGACGGCAATGCCAGTATTTTGAGCAAACTGCTTGTTGATGAACTTAAAATAGCAACAAGCGTTTATGTCAAGGCATTAAAGTTTGCACGTGCTGGCATTTTTTTGATTCTGGCAGAACCGGTTGAAGGTAAGTCAGATGCTTGCATGCAGGCGGTGCAAAAAATGCTTGAAAAGATTGCCAGAGAAGGGGTTGATGAGCGAGAACTTGCACGTGCTGCAAAAATGCGGGGCCGACGCTTTTTTCAAAAAATGGAGAATTTGTCGAGTTTTATTAATGCATGGATTGATTCATATTTTGCAACAAAAGATGAACTGGCCGTGTTTAAACGACCACGGAAGCTTTTTGAGGTTACTAACCAGATCGTTCAGGAGTATGTGAGCAAACATCTAGATCCCTTTTTAATGAATCGGGTACAGGTGCTACCGCTTCCTGAGTCGAAAAAAGAACTTGTCTTGAGTTTAAAAAAGCAGGATGAAGAGCTTGAAAAAGACATTGTAAAAAAACATACACGCACTGCGCCACTTGAGCAGGCTGAATTTGTTCATACGCTTCCAGAGCCTTGCCCGCTTGAGTTTGCCTTTCCTAAGCCTAGCCGTGAGTTTGTATTGGACAACGGCCTCAAGGTGTTGCTGCACAAGAAAGCAACATCTCCCCTGATCAGCGTGTGCCTGCAGTTTCGCGATGGTCATTTATTTAGCGATGCCAAGGAAGGTTACTTGGTTGAGATCATGATGGACATGCTGCCAGAAGGGAGCGTTGATTATAGCAAAGAGGAAATAGCAGACTTTTTTGAGCAAAATGGGGCGGTGTATTCATTTTATGAGCAGGGTGCACGATTTGTTTGTTTAGCTAATGATATTGAGCCATTGTTTGACCGGTTCATGCATGTGATGACGCAGCCAGCATTTAGTTTTGAAGCCCTTAAAAAATTAAAAACAATCACTGTTGATGGGCTTGAGCGTGCAAAAGACTATCCTAAGGCTCGTGCTGTTAGGGCGTTTAAGAGTTTAGTGTATAAAAATCATCCGTTTGCTTGGGATTTTGATGAAGTTATTAATTTGACCAAAAAAGTTGGTGTACATGACTTGCGCATGACGCATCAACAATACGTTGTTCCATCAAACATGGTTTTGTCGATTGTTGGTGATTTTGATCTTGATCACATGCAGGGTGTCATTACAGAGGTGAGCAAGAGTTGGCAAAATGGTGAGGCAAAGGTGTGGGATCAGATGAAAGCGGATTTTGATCCTGGACAGACGCTTGATATTCCAATGCTGCGAGATCAAGTGGTATTGCTGCTTGGCCAGCCTTCGCAACTTACCATCTACGATCAAGACTTTGTTCCTCTTAAGCTGCTCAATACTATCTGTTTTCGTTCGCTTGGTTCTCGCTTGTATGAACTGCGCGAACAAACCGGTCTGTTTTACTGGGCATTTGGAGGCCTGTGTCTAGGAGCAAGCCAATTGCACGGCTATGACGTTATCGGTTCAATGTTGAGCCCGGACAAGGTTGAGCTAGCAGAACAAAAAATGCGAGAGATGCTTGTTGGCGTCGGGCAAGGTGGAGTTAAAGAAGATGAGCTCAAGGCTGCCCAGCAAATTTACATTAAAGACCTGCTTGATCTGATCTCTGACAATGGAGCCATTGCACGAACTTTGTGCTATCTTGACGCACTCAAGCTTGGGTTTGATTATTATGACAAAGTGCTCGAGCGTGTACAGGGTATGCAGCTGAAAGACATGAATGACGTTGCTGCAAAATATTGCAAGGTGGATGACATGGTTCGTGTTCGTGTGGGAAGGCTACAAACATAAAAAATCTCATGTTTTGAGTTTTGAAGAGGTTCTTTTGTACAATCATGTACAGGGAACCTCTTTTTTTTATGTCATAAAATAGGGTTGGGGGATACATGATTTTATTGTTTTTTTTCTGTGTCTTATTTAATGGCGCGTTTGTTAATGCTGCCGATCAGAGGCGAGGGAGCGGGTCTCCCAATATGTTTCGAAAAATTGTAAGATCTTTAACAAAACAAACCGATATTGGTGATAATTATGGTCAACGGCCCGAATATAGCGAAGATGCAGCCAATGCATTTTGGGGATCATCGTTGAGTAAGATTTCTTTTTTAAACCCTGCTGAGCGTTTATTTTTGCTGAACATATGGATGTATATTGCTGATCTGGACGATCCAAATTGGCATATTTTTGCTTGTTCAGGAGATGTTGATGGGATTAAGCAAATGTCTCAGGAGGTATTTAGTAGTCGGGGTGACAAGAGTTCTTCTGGCGTTAACAAATGTGTTGGAAAGCTAAAAAATAAATCTGGTATTTACCAAAATATACGCGGTATGACCCCTCTACATAGTGCAGCGTTATTTTCATTTGACGAGCGGGCGATGAATAATGCCAATTTTTTAGAAGTCGTTGATTTACTGTTTTCTTATGGGGCAAATATTGAGGCAAAAATGGAAGAGACAGGCTACACGCCGTTGCATCTACTTGCTATGTATGGGTGTAATACAAAGTTGGTTGATAGATTTTTGTCTGAGAATGAAAATATACTTTGTGTTTTAGATGGACAAAAAAATAATGTTTTGCACCTGTCTATTGAAAAAAATAATGTTATAATGTTTTCTCATTTTTTAAAACTAATGGTTAAAAAGGGCTCTTTGTATTCTTATATGTTACAAGAAAATGCAAAGAGCTTAGCTCCGTTAAGGCTTCTAGATCAAAAAACGGCAAATCAGTATCAACCATTTTATGATGTTATTAATGGCGAACCTGGCGCACAAGATTATAGAAAGTTATGTGGGCCAAAGGAGGAACCAAAGTAGGCATACTGATTCTTTTTTGACATCTTATATTGTTGTAATCTTTATGCGTTTTTTAGTAAAAAGTGGGATGAGTAGTAACGGTTCTTTATGCAGGAAAATATTATGAAAGTCTCTCGAATATTGTTTACAGTCTTTTGGGTTAGCCTTTCGTTAAGGGGTGCTGAACAGAAAAAGAGTGGGGGCAATCTTTTTAGTAGTTCCTTACCCGTGGTGAAGAAACTTAGGAAGTTAGGAGGGGCAAGACCCCGTTCTATTATGGTGCCTACCAGTTTTTCTGCGCCGTATGACATTTTAACGTTTTATGATCCAAGCAAAGACGAAAGAACAAGACATGCAATATTTTTTTCAAGGCAATCGAGAACAAATATTCTATTTTTGCTGCAAACCAACGAAATAATTTTTTTAGCAAAGTTATTGTCATATGTTATGGATTTAGATGACCCGAACATACATGTATTTGCTGCCACTGGCGATGTGGCTGGGGTTCGTGAGACGTTAAGGCATAATATAACCGCTTGCGGTGCTAACAGTGTTATTCCGCTTGTAGACGAGAATATGCAACCAATTAATGAAGACTTCGGTTACGAAATCTTGGGCAAGCAGATACTGGTTGGTGGGTTGCCAATTGTTGAAGTGAAAGGTATGACCCCCTTACATCTGGCGGCACTGTTTTCGTTTGATTCCTACGCTGGGAATACGAATGTCAATTTTGGGGGGACCTTTGATTTGTTGATTCAAAATAATGCTGATGTATGTGCTAAAAATGGGGTTGGTAATACTCCCTTGCATTTGCTTGCTGGATACGGTTATGACATTGAATTAGTCAAAAAAATACTTTCAAAAGATTTGAGTGCCCTTTGGATGCTTGATGGCTCTGGAAATAATGTTTTGCAAATTGCAGCGCTAAAAAATAATTTAGCAATGTTTACGCATTTGCTGGAGAGTATTGGTGGAACAGGTGCAGAGCAGGTTCAGTTTATGATAAACAGAAATAGCTCTGGGCTAAGTGTTTTTCAGATTATTGATGAGATGCCTGTTACACGAAGTGAGCTGTTTAAAGGTGCTATCAGAATGTCTCAGAAAGCACGAAGCATTGTTAAGGCCTGTGTGAGATTGGGGCATATTAATGATTTTGACTTCTAGATCGGAAGTATAAAAATAGAGCCCCCATTGGGTTGCAACTAAGAATTCTCAAGACTATGTATATGGGGGATATATACCAGGGTTTTTCAAGGAGTATTCTTTTTGCATAAACTCTGCATGATTCTTGCCAGTAAATACACGTAAATGGTGCCCCCAGCATTGGTCTGAGTGAATCTATGATGGCAAAGATGAGGCGATAAATGAATTTCATCGTTACTCCTGCGTAGCAGTGAGAAGCGCAAGGATTGCTTGCTCAAGTTCAGGAAATGACAACGTTAAAGCATGCGCTGATGCTATCAAAATCCACTGAGTGGAGTTTTGGTATAGTTTGTTTTGATAATAAATTGCTTTTATCCGGCGCTTGAATAAATTGCGTTGGTGAGCCTTACCACAACTCTTGGAAGCGACAATGAGTATTTTGCCGTGCTGGCTCGAAGAGGATGGTGAAATACAAACCTTCAAAATTTTTATTCCACTAAGCTTGCGGTGGAAAGTGGCGCGATCAAACGCTTGCTTGATCTCTTTGCCAGAAAAACGAAAGCAGTTTGTAAATTTCACCATCTAAATAGATTACGCTGCAGGTTACGCTGAAAGACGGCTTCGTTTTTTTGCGCGTCTGCGGTTGATCATTTTGCGACCAAGTCTTGTTCTCATGCGGCTCAAAAAGCCGTGCTTTCTTTTGCGTTTTCTTACGCTTGGCTTGTACGTCGTTGACATGAAAAAACTCCTAAATGAAATTTTTGTTCAAAATTGCATGCGATATCAAATACTAAATATACAGGAATATCCTCTATTTTACCGCATGAAAGGCTTCTTCGCAAGTCCAAATTTGCTCTTGAAGTGGCTTGCGCCATTTATTTTGTCAGGGCGTGAACGATGTGGTTAAGTGTTTTTTCCCGTATTATCGTTTGATTGAGTATGTGTGAAGAGATCGGAGCATCTGGATCTTCTATTTTTTGTAGGTATGGTTTGAAATACACAAACTCTTTAAGGCGTTTGTGATTGAATAAATGGAGATAATTTTGAGCGTCTTTGGTTGAGACGGTTATGTTGTCGTGGTAGGCTATGTGATCAATAATGATCTCTTCCTTCAATTGTTTTTCAGCTAGTAAAGAAACCTGTTCATAAAAGTCCTTTTGAGCCTTATAAACGTGGTAGTCAGGTTGTTGAGAGATTGCTCGCAGAAGGTCCTCTTCCCGACGAACAACAAGGTGTTTTGGTATTTCAAATCGGTGCTTTGAAAGGAGGAGATGAAAGATCTCTTCTATAATTGTTTTGCGCTGTGACAAGTCATTTCTATAAGAAAATACTTCCATCAATTTATTATGAATTTCCGCTATATTTTTAAGCTTGAAGGTTGTTTTGAACGTGTCAATAAGGAAATATTTGCCTTTTGAAAGGTTTTGGATCGTTATGTAGAAATTATACCGCTTGGTATCAAGCTCATTAAACGACTTATTTATCTCAAATTTATTAGAGATAAAGCTGTCGCCCATTCTCTTGCCAATAAAGAGCGTAGCAAATGGATCTTGTAGGTGATTGTTTTTTATTTTAATCCAAAACGAGCTCATCAGGGGTGGCTTGAGCGAGTGGCTATTTTTGTTAAGCAAGATGGCCGTAAAATAAGCCCAATCACCTTCCTCGACCGTTACGTTCTTTTTAAAATTTTTCTCAGGTGGGCAATGCTGCTCTATGAAGGAAATAACTTGTTTATCCAGGTCCTTGTATTTTTTCCGTTTAGGCGACTTGAAGGCAAAATGCCTCCATTCTTTAAGTTCCATCAAGTCAGAGGTTGAATAGTCAAAAAGATAGGTTATTCCTTTGTCTGGGTTGCTTGTTATTCCTGCAAGCCGCGGGTAGTTAACAAGGCGTATTTTTTTTTTCAAGATTTCTTGATAGATGAAATCGATGACAATGTGCTTGAGTAGGTAATTTTTGATCTTGTAATCTATTTCATTTTTATACACTTCTTCTATGTATTCTTGTGGTGCTGTTTGTGCTTCAAATCCTTCAAAGTGGTCATTTTTAAACAATTCTATGGTGATTGATTTGAGGAACAGAACAATATTTTTGGGGATATTGATATTAATTCTGTAGATATGCGAAGAGATTTGAGAAATGCTGAAGGTGATGTTATGTGCATTGAGCGAAAGGGGCGAGAGCGGTAGCGTAGCTGGATCTTGTATTAAGATAGAAGTGTCTTGGTTTACTTTTATCATAGAAAGGCTCCTTTTACCGCTGAAAGTAAAACACAATTAATTTACAGTATTTATTATAGTAATACACAGGGAGTATAAAAAATGAAAATGGGACAAGGTCAAGAGAAAAAATAAAAAGAAACAAGTTAGCAGGTATTTGGTGCAAGAGGGGGGACTTGAACCCCCATCCTCTTTCGAGGGCTGGCTCCTAAGGCCAGTGCGTCTACCAATTTCGCCACCCTTGCAACATAATTTAGCTCTAAATATCTAAAAGATCGATAATGGTGGGTCGCCAGGGACTCGAACCCTGAACCTGCAGATTAAGAGTCTGTTGCTCTACCAATTGAGCTAGCAACCCTGCTCACTTTTCCCCATTTTACCATAACTACAAATAAAGAAAAGGGTTGCTAGCTCAAGGTTTAAAGTTTTTTAGGCGCTTATGGTAGCCGCACTTTTTTGTGTTTTTCTACGGCGTCTGACTTGGCGTTTTTTTTCAGTCTTAGCTGGTTCTTTTGCTTTCATAGCCGGTTTTGACGTTGACTTGCTTGTTGGTTTTCCAACTTCAATATTACGAAATTCTACCGGTGAATCCCATGAACTTAAGCCGATGTAGCGAATACGTTCAGTTGGATATGGATCTTCCCACTCGAGTACTTTTTTGTTTTCCTTAAAGAGTGTGATGACGCCGTTGTTCAGACTAACCGTATATTTTTCGTATTCCATCGGCTTGAGCATAGCGTCAGGGTTTTGTTCGCGATGGAATTCTTTGACTGATTTGCCAAGACTGTCGATACGAATGACGGTGCGTGAGTTTTTCCATCCACCAATGACTAACTCGTAAATTTCTTTGTTGGTGTTTCTTGTTCTGAAAGCCTCTTGACCAAAACCGATAAAGACGTCGTTGGTTGCACGTACCTCAAAGGTAATTGATCCTTGTCCATCTTCTTCTAGTTCAATTGGTAGCCAAATGTACTCACCATAGCACGGAGGAATACGTAAGCCAGCAAATTTGAGAGCCGTCAAAAAGGCTCTACCGAGTTGGTTGATATAGGAGTACCAGGTTCCCTTAATCTGTGCCTCTTGTGGATTGTTAATGTTTGCTATGTACTCATTGTTGTATGCGGTGATGAACAGGTTGAGCATGCGGTTGTACATAGTCAGATCTTGACGTTGACTTGGCATGCCATAGAGGTTTCGGTACGATGAGTAGAGATTTTCCATGAAGTCATAAAGTGTTCTACGTGTATATTCTTTGTCCATAACAGTTGCGTGAGAAGTAAGGTTAACAACGCCTTGCAGGAGTGTAATGATGCGTTCAAGATTGTCTTTACTTTGAAATGAGAGCTCTCCAACTTCTTCAAGCTTTGAGAGTGCATATTGCTCATTCATCTTGGCTCGGTCTGGAACGCTGATTGTGCCGGGTTGTGGTCGAGGTACATCGCTTGCATAAGCGTATTGATCAGCTTTATTCATTGCAAATCCAAGATTACCTTCAAGTAGGTTGGCCTCATATTGAAGTTCTTTAGCCTTGTTTTCAAGCGCTAGCTGTTTCTCTTTTGCCTTGGCCTCTATTTTGGCAGCTTCCTGAAGCATTCTAGCACTTTCAATTGTTTTTTGACCTTGTGCTTGGACACCTTCAAGGTCTTTCTGTGCTGCATTTTTCATTAGGCCAATCGAACCCGCACCAATTGCCATTGCAGCGCTGTATGATGCCGCGGAGAGCAGCAAGCTTGGTAGTGTCATACCAGCCATCATACCAGCACCCATGGTACCACCGCTTGATACAGCTTGCATTGCTTGTCCCATCTGACGTTGTATATCACCTTTAGCCATTGCTTTTTTCAGTGCGACCTCACCTTCCTGCGCTATTTTATGTGCTTCAAGCTCAGCAATCTCACGTGTAGAAGCTCCTCTGGCAGCAGTGATAGCTCCTTCCTGTTGTGCTCGCTCAGCCTCAGCACGTTTTCTGATGATGCTTTTTTGAATAGATTCAAACAGTGGGTTTTCTGGAGTTTTAGCAAGAGCAAGGTGCGGGGAACCATCTGGTTTGATTTCAAAAATGAAGTCATAGTATTGACCGGGCACCGGTGTAGAGCTTGGAAAATAGTCATGGTCTGCGATTAGGTCAGTGAACTTGAGACTTTCCTTTTCTTGAGCTCCACGGTATTCAAATGGTGTCTTGATGCTGACTCCGCCTCTGAAGAATGTTGAGCCACGCATCAGCGTTTTGTAGACGGTTTCTGGTACTTCAACTTCGATTTCTGTTGGCGGTGCAATTGTCAGATTATTAATTGTTGCGCCTGCCTGACCGAGTGAGCCAAAACCAATAGTGTGTATTTCATCGTATGGGTTTAGATCATTGTAGACGAAGAATGTGTTGTCGCCAATTTCACCTTGTCCAAGAACAAGCTGTGCGCTTTGATAGCTAACCCAAAAGCTATTAGTACCACTTCCTGATAGTGCAATGGAAGGGTGTGTTTCTTGGTTTACGAACGCACGGAGCACATAATCTTCAATGAGAGGAACATACTTTCTGATTGAGATTCCCTGCTTACCCTTTGCATTGGTGTCGCCAAAGACGATTAAGTAGTGTTCTTTCGTGTTGTCTTTGGCTTCCCCTAAAAAGAGAGCAACCTTTTCTTTGCCTTGAACTTCAAAACCGATAGATCCTCGTCCCTTAGTTCTAAATGGGTGTTCTAAAATGTTAATGTTGCCGGCCGGAGCGTCAAACGAGTCGGTTATTTCTTTAAAGAGTCTTATTGGTTCTTGTACAACAACAGGGTTATGTGTTTGAAGTTCGGTGAACTCAACAGGACGCTTATGACAACCAATACCAGCAAATTTAATATTGTATGCAGGTGTTTCGTCTCGCACTGCCATGATAATATTTTCACCCGGCAGTCCAACACCAACCATGATGAGCCCGTTGTCAACCGATGCCCAGTATGGGACAAATTGTCCGGGCACTGCTTGTGCCAATGGGTTCTGTTCTTGTGTTACTTCATAAAGTGTTTCATCTCGAGGCTCATTGCCCTCAAAGTGGCGACGGATAATTTGTGATGTTGTGTTTTGCCAGCCACCAATAACAATTTTCCAAGTAAAGTTTGTCGAGATGTCTTGGCCGAAGACAATACTAATACCGCCGTCATCGCCCGCGCGTGCAAGAAAGCTAATAGTACCACGGTTTTGTTCACTTAAAGCGCGCTCAATCCAAGCAGCACCTGAATCTTTTTGTTCAGCTTGTAAGCCCTTAAGTTCGATTAAACTACTTTCGCTGACATCTTCAAACTTGGTTGTTGCAAAACCGCTGATAACAGGATTTTTAGCAAATGGTACGCGGTCAAGTCGTTCCGTTGCGCGGCCGGGAGCAATGGCACCACCCATACCAAGTTTTGCTATTTCAAGTTGGACTTTAGCATCAGGGCTTGGATCATATGGTTTGCCATCTTTATCTTGAACGCCAATTGATTTGACAACTTTCATGACGGGCTTATCTGGGATGAACTCTTCACTAATACCACTGGCAATTGCAAGGAAGGAGAACTTAGCTTTGGACTCTTGGCTCCATTGGCCTCTAACGTATTTATGGGCGTGCCCTTCAACATCTAGCCCCCAGGCTTCATCTTTGCTGCGCGCTGTAATTTGATTCACTTTAGGACCGGTGATCTGTTCCCACTTGTCGTCTTTTTCAACATAGCGATAAACTTGGTTCTTTGTATTGACTGCCCAGACACTTTTATCTTCTGAAATTGAGACGTCGAGTGCTTTTTCTCCGTGAGGGAATGGTTTCTTTTCTGGAAGGGCCATATTTTTAAGGTTATAAATGTGTCCATCGGTTTTGATACCCCAGACTTCATTATCAGATTGGATACTTACTTTTTTCCAACCAATTTTTTCTTCATCAACCACTTGTGTTGTTGGATCGATAAATGGTTCGAAGTTGCCATCTTTTTTACGTCGATGCAGTTCTCCGTCTGCAATGTACCAAAGTGATTGGTCAGCACCAGATGAAAGCCATTCAATGGTTTCGTTGACTTGAATTTCTTTCCACTCATCTTTTTCTTCATCCAGAAGGTGATAAAGGTTTTTATCTTTTACACCCCAGACGTTCATTTTTTTGGGATCACCCGTTCGTAGGCCATGAATAGAAATCATTGAAAAGAGATTCTTTCTTGCACCCATGGCCTTCCAGTTGGATTCTTCATCTTTTTTGACGTATATCAGGCCGCTTGGCAGTTCGTCGGTATCGAAATCTCTTACATGATCCATTGCAAATTTAATTAAAAGCTTACGCTTCATGCTAAGCTTTTCTTTTATATCATCGTCTATATTTTCGCTCATTTTCTTTTTTAAGAGCTTGTGTAAGAGCTGCTTGGTATCCAGTAATTCCATAATGAGTTTTATCAATTCTGGCCCTTTGCCCTTACCGTCTTTGTCTAGTAACTTGAATTTAACGTCGTCACCGTGTTCGTGGCTGAAGGTAAGACGTTGTCCGCTTCCTGGATCAAACCAATAGGTACCTGCGCCTGTTGTTTTGACCGTTACTGTGTCGCCAAAAAACATTGGCTCCTCGCTATCCTGGCCATCCTCAGGGTAGAATCTGTGTGTCAACCATGGATTATTCGGTGTTACCTCAGGAAAGTATTTCATTGGCCAGATGTAGTAGCGAGCTCCACCATCATGTGAGCCGTACACTATAACATTGCTTGGGTTGTAGTCGTAAACAAAACAAATCCCGTCCATGTAGTTTGCCTGTTTGCCGCGCATGCTATCAAATGTTTGAGGGTTGTCGTTATGTAATTTGAACAGCCCGGAGCGGTCAAGCTTTGCAAGGCGAGGAGTAAGATCCCAATGTGTTCCCTGCCACCGATTGGGAGTGAGGGTGGTAACAAATAAGTTAGTTTTGAGTGACCGCAGTGAAAAATGGTCGTCATATTTAAGTCGCTCTTGCATTAGGTCAGCAAGGAGTCGCTCCATTTTATTTTTCGGTCTGGTTTCTGCAGAATAAATTCCCCAGACATCTTTTTCGCGGTGAATAATTGTTTGTCCCTTACCCTCGTTAATATTTTCTTCAGCAGTGACTGGTTTGAGCACCCCGCCTGTCAGATTGTGTTGAAGCATGCAGTTATTAATGTCAGTCCCTGCAATTTTCCATTGCATGGCAGTGCTTTCAGCGAGTTTGAAGTTTTTTGTCTCGCCATCGAAGTCAACTTTTTTTGTTTTTTCATTAAAGTTAATCATGTTGCCTTTGGCTTTTGGTGTACTCAAACCAATCCAATCGTCAAGGTTTGGCGCGATGTAGCGATAGACAGTAAAAACTGTCGCTTTTTCTCTACTTTTGGTTGTTTCAAAGTGCCAGAATGGGTTGTTTTTATCTTGTTGCAGAACAAAATATGCGCCATCAGGCCCAAGCTTTGGGTCAAGAGATTTAATGCGAATTTGCGTATCGCTTGGAAGAGCATCGTGTATTTTTTTATCGACAATACGAATGTCTGCGGGTTCATCAGAATTGTTGATAACGCGCGTGATAAAACCGTAACCGTGCCCCTTCATCATCTCGGTTATTTGTTCTGAGACTTGTTCGGCTGAACCGTTGGAAAGTTGTGGACAGAAGAATATGGCCATCACGAGCGCATATAGGAAGTATAATTTCTTTTTCATAACAGAGATCCTTTTTTTGAAAAGGGGAAACAAGAACTCAAAGTTTAATCATCTGTTAGTCTATGAAGTTTCATTTTTCTAAATCAATATTTTAGGTTTTTTTTATTTTACATACGTGCCAACGGGCTTTGTGATACACTAAAAAATATTGGAAATGATAAAAGAGCTTTTTGCCTGGAGTAAACATGAACATGCAGTCGCCATTTGAACTTTTGAATTTGCAAGAAAGTGCCGAGGATAACTCTTTGCATTTTCAACCAAGCAAATTTGACGAATATCTTGGACAGAAAGAGATTAAAGAAAAGCTAAATGTTTATGTACAGGCTGCAAAATTACGTGAAGAACCACTCGATCATTTATTGCTTTTTGGTCCACCAGGATTAGGCAAAACAACATTGGCTCGCGTTATGGCACAAGAGCTGGGTGTGGAAATGAAAATTACAAGTGCGCCAATACTTGAACGATCTGGTGACTTGGTTGCAATACTTTCAAGTGTTGAAAAGGGACAAATCTTATTTATCGACGAAATTCATCGACTTCCTAAAAATGTTGAAGAGATTTTGTATTCGGCGATGGAAAATTTTTGTGTTGACGTTATCATTGGTCAGGGTGCGGGGGCGAAATCGATTAGATTGCCACTTGCCCCGTTTACATTGATTGGCGCAACAACAAAAACGTCACTTATTTCTGGTCCGCTACAAACACGATTTGGCATTGTAGAACGGCTTGATTTTTATTCTCCTGAGGAGCTGAGCGAAATTGTTAAACAAAATGCACAGTTTCTTAATTTGGCTATAGAAGATGATGCAGCATTATGTATTGGGCAGCGAGCACGTGGGACGCCACGTATTGTTAAGCGGTTGGTTCGCCGGGTTCGCGATTTTGTGCAAGTTAATAAGCGTGCTGTTGCTGATTTGGACCTGGTGCAAAAAGCACTAGAATTTTTTGGCATTGACCAGGACGGTCTTACTAACCTTGATCGGCGTCTTCTTGTACACATGCTCAAGGACTTTGATGGGGGTCCCGTAGGGGTTGAAACACTTGCGGCTATGACCGGCGAGGATAAGGATACAATTGAAGATGTTTGTGAGCCATTCTTAATACGCATGGGATTATTGCAGAAAACGCCGCGTGGGCGCCAGGTTAATCCCAAAAAAATATTCTATTTGCGTAAGCGACTTTTGAACGAAGAGGCTGAGGAGCAGGGTTCTTGTTTTTGATTTTTGGTCGACAAAATGCCTGAATCACGTTACAGTGAAACGTATAAGTCGAGTCAGTCGTACAGTTGTTATGTGTTCAGGAGTCTGCAATGGCAGGTCATAATAAGTGGTCAAAAATCAAACATAAAAAAGCAAAAGAAGATGCAAAAAAGGGTAAAGTATTTACCAAGCTGATTCGTGAAATTACTGCTGCTGCCCGTGAAGGAGGGGGAGATCCAGCTGGAAATGCTCGTTTACGGCTTGCCCTTGAAAAAGCAAAGTCCTCCAATATGGGCCAAGAAAACGTTACTCGAGCCATTAAAAAAGGTACCGGAGAGCTTGGTGATGGTGCTGCTTATGTTGCATCAACGTATGAAGGATATGCGCCACATGGTGTTGCTGTTATGGTCGATACACTCAGCGACAATAAAAATCGTACTATTTCAGATTTGCGCCATATTTTTTCAAAACTAGGTGGAACACTTGCAGAGTCTGGTGCGGTTGCATGGATGTTTGAGCGCAAGGGTGTTGTTAAAGCTCAAGGCTCAATGTCTGAAGATGAGCTGCTTGAAGCGTTGCTTGATTATGACATTGATGATGTTTCATCGTCAGAGGACTTGGTGAGTGTTACTTGTGCAGTTGCCGAGCTTGCAAAGGTGAGAAAAGCTGTTGAAGATTTGGGCCTGACCATTGAGGATGCAGCGATTGAGTGGGTTGCAAAAAATACAACCGAAATTGATTCTGACAAAGAAGACTCGGTATATAAATTCCTAGATGCGCTTGACGATCTAGATGATGTACAAAATGTGTATGCAAACATTGCAGAAGATTAATTAACTGGGAGTTGTTGTGCTTGTTAGTATGACTGGTTTTTGTTCTCAAAGTGTAACACTTGAGCTTGAAGAATTTGGTACACTGGTTCTGTCCATTGATTTGAAATCGTTTAATACCCGCTACTTTGAAGCCGTGTGTAAGTGGCCATCTATTTTTAATCATCTAGAGGTAAAAGTTATTCGCCTTTTGCAAGACAAGCTTTTGCGGGGGCGTGTTTATTTATCAGTTCGGGTGGAGGGGGACTCATCCATTTTTGAAAATATTGTGCCAAGTTTGAATACCGCTAAAGGTTATATTCAAGCAATTGACAAGATAGCACAGCATACCCAGGTTTCGCCTACCATTAATATGGCTGATTTGGTTAGGCTTCCAGGCGTCTTTATTGAACAAAAAAAGAATTTGAGTGAGAAGGACGAGACTCAAATTTTGCAGAGCATTACACAAGTGGCTGAGCATTTGTTGACTGTGCGCTTGGCAGAGGGAAGGCGTTTGCAAGATGATTTTGAAAAAATCATGGTAACATGTAGCAGCAAGATTGATCAAATCAATGGTCACTTTTTAAAGTTTATGTCAGGACAAAAAGAAAAAGCGAAGCAACTTGCTGGGCAGGATTTGGACGGTGATGAGCAAGCGCGTGTTCAACGGGACGATCTCTTTTCTATGCTGAACAAAATTGACATTCATGAGGAAATTGTGCGGTTCAAAAGCCACTTGACTGAACTTAAAAGTTTTTTGTTGTCTGAAAAAAACGAAAAAGGGAAGCGTATAGATTTCATTTTGCAGGAGTTGCTGCGGGAGACAAACACCATGATGGCAAAATGTTCGCAATATGAAATTTCTTCACGCTGTGTTGATATAAAAGTTGAACTAGAAAAGGCACGCGAGCAAGTTCAAAATATCGTGTAATGCTTTTTTTTGATTATCTTTTTAGGTCATTCTTTTTTTAAAAAAATCTAAAGCTTGACTCTTGTGAGCCGTTCCTATATTCCTGGTTGAAAGGATGTTTAGTTTATAATTTTTAAAGTTTGATTTTTTAAAAAGGATGATCAAACGTGAGAGTAGTAGGTAAAGCACTTTCGTGCATTAGTCTTGTATTTGTTTTGTCATTTCATTTGTGTAGCCCGGTAAACAAAGGCTCAGACTCGGCGGTTTCGGTCGAGGCAAACTTTACGTTTCCGGCAATAGATAACGATAATGAAATTTTGACTTTTGGACTGTTCAAAAATGGGTTCAAGCTCGAGGACAATGCAACAACATGTACCTTCAAATCAACATATGCAGTTTCTGGCGATGTTCGCTTGAATGGCGGACGACTTGTTCTTAATGATGACTTGATTTTTAAAAATCCCGCACGGTTGATAAATAACGGTGTCTTCTTTGGTAATGATTATTTAGTTGAATTTTCAGCAAGTATGACCAGCTTGGTTGGGTACTCTGAGTTTACGCGGGCTAAAGTTTTTCTTAATAATGATTTAAAAATCACAGGAACTGTCAAGTTTCGTGGCGATTGCCTTATCGATGGTCGCTGGAACAGCGTATCTCTAGGCAGTGATGGCTACATTCTGGTTGAAGACAACTCGAAATTAACATTTCGCAATCTTGAATTGCACGGCCTAAAAAATAATAATGTTCGATGTCTGACCGAAAGCGGTCAAATTGAGCTTGACAACATGCGCTGGGTGCAAAGTGGTAATTACACATTTAGTGCAGGAGCGCTTAAGTTTGTAGATGATGTTTCGTTGGTTGGGCCGTATGTATTTACGTATGATTCGGCGCACACGAGTACAATCGCTACAGATTCAATATTTCATCTTTTAGATTTGGCTGAAATAACTATCGGCAGAAAAAGTAGTTACCTGTCCCGTGAGCCCTTGTATTTTGAAGATGAGACGTCAATTTGGGATTTACAAGATTGTACCGTACATTTTACGCCATCTGGTATGCAGTTAACGCGTGGTCACTGTGTTATTGATGGTGAAGTAACGCTTGATATTCAGTCGACACATTCACAGCATGGCCTTTTTATTGGTGATGGCAATGCATCAAACGATTTACGCTTTGAGGTTCGTCCTGGCGGTGTTGTTACGATGCTTAACGGTCATTTTATTAATGACACGGTTGATGCGCAAAACTTCTTTTCGGGAAACACTGACAAGAAATTTATGTGTCGAGGGTTAGGAACAGCCTTTTACACCAATCAAGATATTAAGCTGAGAAATATTACGATTGGTGTTGATTCATTTGGGCTGGTTACCCAGGCTGCAGCGGGTAAACTGTTTTACTACGAAAATGTGACCGTAAATCATCCAGCTGTTGATTATGTCATTACTGCAACGCTCGGGTCAGTTGCTTATCATTTGAATGGCAATGGTTCTATTGTGCTTCAAAAAGGTTCGTATCCCATACCATCCGTTGTTAGAGCAACCGGAAACGAAATCAGAGGAGCGGGAAATGTTTCTGGCGTTATAAATTTTTCAAACCATGAGGCGGCGTTAACGTTAGGGCTTGACGGATATTTTCTTGGTAATATTGCCCTCAATGGTGGTGGTGTAACGCTTGGTAAAGACTTGCGTTTAGAAAAAGATATTATGTTAACCGGATCTGGCTCAGTCACTCTTGGCAATTATTGTGCACATTTGAATCTAGAAGATGAAACGTGGACGAGTACTATTTTATGGAGTGGTACCGGTGGTGGACTTATATTTAACTCAAACATAGCGCTTGCTTCAGAGTTAAGTTTTGGAGGGGAGGCCGTTGTTGATGGACATGGTTGTATCCTTGATCTTAAAGACTCAGGTAGTTTGGTTGTCCGACCAGGAGCGACGCTAACAATCCGCAATACGATTATTGCTGGCCTAAAAGATTACAGCATTCGTTGTATGGATGATTCAGGAAAAATTGTTTTAGATAATGTAAAGCTTATACAGTCAGACAGCTTTACCTTCACCAACGGTTCTTTTAGGTTTCAAAATGAAGTTGATTTCATGGGATCGTCGACATTCTTTTACCAGAGTGGTATGACAAGTACCATTGCTCGCAACTCGGAGCTGAGAATTGGTGAACAAATGTTTGTTGAGATGGGCAAAAAATATGCTTACCGTGAGCCCCTTTATTGTGAGGATAATACTTCGGTGTGGCATCTAGATGGATGTTGGTTAACCGTTACGGGTCTTGGAATGCAGTTGACACGTGGTACTGCGATTGCTGATAAAACGGTATGGGTTGATATAGACTCGACAAGCACAACCGATGGTCTGATTTTGGGCGATGGTACCGCCGCTAACGATACCTGTGTTTTATTGGGGCCAAGTGCAGTTGTTAACTTCCCTCGTGGACACATGACGTATGATATAACAAAACCTAACGGGCTTATGTCACTTGCTCGTGGAGCAAAACTTTATGCAATGCCAAACCTCACGTTATATACAAAACAAAATCTTGCATTTTCAAATGTGACGATTGAATCAAGTTTAACAAGTCCGTGGACGCTGACCGCTGAAGCTGGTAAATCAATTTCGTATAATAATGCTACATTTGCATTTCCGAGTATAGAGTATGATGTCGTCGGATCTCGATATGATACCGTGACGACACTTTTGAGTGGTAACGATAGTCTCGTTGTTCGAGTGGGCGCTATTCCGCTTGCGACCCTGGTTATGAACAGTGGAAATGCGATTGCAGGGTTTGGCGGTATTGTAGGGCCTGTTGTGTTGTTTGACTCTAATGCAACGGTTTCTCTGGGAACTGGCGGTGGTATTTTGAATAATATTCAACTTAATGGCAGTCATGTTGCAGTTGATCGCGGAGCACTATTTGGCGAAGGCAATATGTTTGTTGGAAACGGTACCATCAATATGCAAGACAAATATATTAATATTGGTGGAAGCGATCTTGTTTCTACAAGTACTTTGTATTGGGATTGTGACGATGCACTCATTATTTTGCGTTCAAATTTAAAGCTTACCGCCAAGTGGACATTTAGCGGTAGTTGCAGAATTATTAGCTTAGGGTCAAATAACTCAGTTGTACTCAGCTCACTTGGTCAAATCGCTGTGGAGCGAGGTTCTTCATTAACATTTAAGGATGTTAATTTGAAAGGACTTTCAAATGGGCGCCTGTATTGCCTGAATAATGCCGGCGAGATGGTATTTGATTCTGTAACGTGGGAGCAGGATGCAAGTTATAGCTTTACACTTGGACACTTCAATGTTGTAGATCAACTTGCAATTCAAGGTAAGGGAACAACATTTAATTATCAAACAGATCAGGTTAGCACCATAAAGACTCGCTCTGAGCTGCTGCTTCGTGATGGTGTGACATTCTATTATGGACCGTCTTCTGCTGCACGCAATCTACTCGCTTTTGAAGATGAAACTGGCTTGCTAACTCTTAAGGGCGCAACACTAGCGTCAACAAGAACCGGGGTTCAACTGACCAAGGGGCAGATGAATGTTAAAGGTCAGTGTTATCTGGCAAGTGATGCATTATACAAGAATGAAGGTATTACATTTGGGGATGGCGTTGATGGAAACAACGATTTTGACATAACCATTTTCCCTGAATCTGGACTTGAGCTGACAACGGGCCATTGGTCATACAAAAACTTAGGTTAAGGTAGTTTGATGAGGAAGAGCGTAATGAAATATTTATCATTGTCGTTGTGCTGCTTATCGTTAGTTGCACTTCAACCGTTGCATGCAACAATTACCTTTAAAAGTAAGTCGTCAACAATAAAAGTTGATGATGGTGCAAGCCTTGAATTGGTTAAAAAAATTCAAAATTGTACGGGTAAGGTTATTAAAGAATCAGGCTCAATGATTGACGGTCAGGATATTGAGTTTAATGCGGGACTTTTTGAAGAGGGTGCTAATTCGCTTGATATTTCGGGCAATTTGACGCCAGGGTCTACAAACCGAATTACGCTTAACGGGAACAAGACGTTTCGTGGCATCAAGGGGAATACACTTCAGTTACTACGTGTCAGTGGTAATAATAATCGGGTTGAAGGGAGTGTTGAGCTTAACTCAAACATGGAGTTATTTGACTCAAGCTCTTCGGTGACCTGTGCAATTGTTCGTAAACTCTCTAGAGATATAGAGATGAATGGGGGAACCATTTATCTGGAAGAAAATCTTGGCTTTGTTGATGGTAAAAAGCTTACGGGGCCAGGGCACGTTATTGGTAATGGGCGCAAGATTGTGCTTGGCACCAAGGAAATGACGTGGGATACGCCATTGTCATTTGAGGATGATTTGACCATTGTTATGCATGGCAAGGTCAGCTTGGCGCATACATGGACTGTTTCGGCTGGTGCCAATGTGATTGCAGGTAACAACAATATTTTAGAATTGAGCGGGATTGGCAAAATTTTTGTTGATGCAGGTGCTCAACTTCATCTTAAAGATGTCGTGATAAAAGGACTAAGTGGTCAAAATATTGTTTGCGCGCAAGAAAATTCAAAGGTAACGTTTCAAAATGTTGCCTGGATTCAAGACGCAGATTTTACCTTTGATAAAGGTTCATTTGATGTATATGGCTTGCTTGACATGTATGGGAGTTCAGTTTTTGCATATCAAAGCAAAATGACGTCAACAGTACATGCAAATGCAGTTATGTGTTTGGAGTCCAATTTTACGTTTAGTTATGACCCTTCAAGAGCGCGCAAGGACCTTCTGCATTTGGACGATGGCGGAACGCTTCACTTGAAAGGTGCAACATTGCACACCACCATTACAGGAATGAAACTGACTAAAGGCAATTTTGTCATTGACGGGAAGAGTAACTTAAATGTTGAGACTCGCCTGCATGATGTTGATCATACAGCTCAAGAGGCCAAGATCGAATTTGGTAATAATTTATTAGCAGATGATCTTAAGTGCACCATCATGGTGGGTGCTCATTTGAATCTTACCAATGGAGAGTTGGTGTATAAAAATACCGATGCGGACTCTTGGAAAATGCTTAATGTTCTGTCCGGCTTAAAGCTTAGCAATGATACGCGTTTGACCCTAGAACAAACGTTGAATCTGGGTGTGGGCAGACTTTTAGTTGAGCCAACAGCGTCATTATCGCGAAAAAATGGATCCGAAATTATAGGGTCAATTGAGTTTTTGAAATAGACTTAGGATAAAAATAATGAAGTTTCAGCATCGAGGCCGTGTTATTTGGCCCCTTGTGTTTTTGTTGGTTCTCCCATTAGGGTTGCACAAGATACAGGCACTGGTTGTGGGGTCAAATACAACACCATCGCGGGAAAGTCATGCGACGTTTCCAGCTGCTGATTCGGACAATACACTGCTTGGGGTAGCCGCATTTGTAAATGGATTTTCCCTGGAAGACAATACAACGACGTGCACGTATGATAATTTTTTTCCAGTTTCCGGGGTCATCAATTTAAATGCAGGAAAATTATTTTTACAGAAAGATTTAGTTTTATCTAACACATTTGGGATAGGTAACCCTGGCCAAATTTATGGGAATAATTTTGCACTAGTTGTAGGTAAGCAGCTTGATGAGGTAATTATTCCTGTAGCTTCCAACGCCTTTTCCAGCAAAACAATAGCAACAGCTACAATGAATGCTGACGTCCAGTCAGTTGATTGGTCTTTTGATGATCAATATGTAGCAGCGATATCTTTAGATGCTGGGGGTTCACACGAACTAGAGATCTACTATTTTGATGGGATGTCGTTAACATTGACGCAGTCGCGTGATTTAGAGCGCAATGGAAATACTGTGCGTTGGCATCCATCGAAACACTTTTTGGCTTATGGGCGTCATGGAGTTTCAAATCACGAGCTTTTTGTTTACAAGCTGAATGTTTCTAACGGACTATTTGGTGGAACAGACACACGTGATTTTGGCAACAAGCCGGTGCGTGCTACGGCCTGGCATCCATCAGGAAATTACTTAGCCGCGGGCACTGATCAAAATAGTGGTGAAATCAGTTTATATGCATTTGATCAAAACACAGGGTTGTTGTCTGACATTACGCCGTTTGACCTTAACCCAAACCGTCAGGTTGGGCGAGATGCGTTGAGTTGGTCTCCTGGCGGAAGCCACTTTGCTATAGGGACAGAAAAAAACACCTCGAGTAATGGAGAAGAACTTTTAGTTTGTAGTTTTAATGGTTCATCAATGACGCTGACGGCTAGTTTTAATTTTAACAATAATGTTAATTCAGTTGACTGGTCTCCAACTGGAACATACATAGCAGTCGCGTTAGATTCTTCATCTGAAAATATTCGAATTTTCCAGCACCAGTTGGGCCCTGAAAAAGTAGTTGAGGTACAAGCGGCTCGTGTTGGAGAAACAAGTAGTGTTGCTTCTGTGCATTGGGATGATACGGGGACGTATCTACTTGTTGGAATTGATGCAGGGGTAAGTTCTGCAATGCGTGTTTATTCTTTTGATAGCAATAGCGGAACATTGACGTTGTTGAACTCGGTTGCTTCAAGTTCAGATGTTAATACAGCGCGGTTTTCCCAAACAAATTCATACATAGCTCGAGGTAATGGTGCAGATCAAGTCATCGTTTCATCCTTTAAAAAGATAGTGTTTACTGTTTTTGATTTAGAACTGGTGCTCAACACCGATACAAAGTTTATTACCGACGTTTATTGGAGCGGAACTTGTAAAATCAACGGGCAAGGTAAGCGTTTAACCATAGGGTCTGATGCCAAGTTTTTTATCAGGCCGGGGGCGCACATAACCATGCAAGATGTTGAGTTGAATGGTCTTAGTCAGGGCAACTTTGTGTGTATGGCAGACGACTGTGACATTGTGTTTAAAGATTCTATTGTTACCTTAACGAGTGATTATACATTCTCGCATGGCTCATTCTTGTGCAGTGGCGATGTTTGCTTTACCGGCACATCAGCATTTACCTATGCCACAAAGCGAACCAGTACTATTGAGCTGCTTACAACATGTAAAATTGATCGTAATACAACGTTTAGTTACGACCCGAATATTGCCCGTTCTGACTTGTTATATTTTGATGGCGATACAGCACAGTTGTATCTGAATGGTTGTACTGTTCATGCAACAAAGACGGGATTGCAGTTGGAAGGGGGGAGCCTTGTTATCGACGATAAGGTTACCTTTAGCAGTCAGGGACGTGCTTTATCTGAGGCAATTGTGCTAAAAAATGACTTGAGTATAAACGTGCTTGGTGGAGCGACATTAGATTTATTTGGGTTGGTAATGTATGAATAGGCCAAGAGATTTAATGAATAAAAAATATCTTTTATTAGATCGTAATCTTTTCATTGTGCTGGCTGCTTTTATTATTTCTACAACATCGTGTGTGCAGGCGCTGGTGGTAGGTTCAGACAGTGCCTTTTCTCGAGAAGGTACTGCAATTTTTCCTCAGGCGGACAGCAACAACACGTTAAAAGGGTTTGCACGTTTTGAGCAAGGTTTTTCGCTTGAAGACAATGCTACGACATGTACATATGACAATTTTTTGCCAGTCTCGGGTGCAGTCAAGCTTAACCGAGGGCATTTGTACCTGCTCCAAGATCTTGTTTTTACCAACTCGTTTGGTCTCAGCAATCCGGGTTTTATACATGGAAATGACCATGCAGTTGTTTTGGGTAAACAGCAAGAAGAGGTTCTCATCCCTACACTTTCTTCTTCATTTTTGCTCAATGTTATTGATACCAAATCAATGGATTCAAAAGTACATTCTGTTGATTGGAACAAAGATGACCAGTACGTGTCTGCTGGGGCTAATGCTACAGGCTCGGGACCTGAATTTAAGATTTATTATTTTGATGGTTCAATGTTAACGCCAACTCAAAGCAAAGAAATGGGAAAAACTGTTTGGAATACTCGTTGGCACCCATCAAAAAATTTTGTGGCGATTGGTGCGCAAAGTGGCTCAGGTGACGAGCTTTTTGTGTATGAATTAAAGATCCATAATGGAACCCTTGTCGAGAAAGATTCTCGCTCTTTTGGTGCACAGTCGGTGTACGATACAGAGTGGCACCCATCGGGTGCATATTTGGTAGCAGGTTCTTCGGCAGGTACTGATGAGTTACGTTTGTATTCTGTTAATCAAACAACGGGTGCCCTGACCGATCTTTCAACGACTGACCTTTCTCCGAGCAGAAGTGTTAATTCCGGAGGGCTTGCATGGTCTCCAGGGGGGAGTCACTTGGCGGTAGGAACAACGGAAGATGTTTCAGCCGATGAGCTGTTGGTGTATACATTTAATGGAACGTCATTAACGCTATCTGCTGACGTTAATATTGATGAGTCGGTTGAAAGTCTTGATTGGTCACCAACAGGGTCGTACATAGCAGTGGGTCTTGATGGTAGCTCAACTCGTGTTCGAGTTTATGAATATGATCCTGTTGGGCAAACACTGACGTTAGTAGAGTCAGTTTCAGAGTCTCGGTTAATTGAAGAGGTTCACTGGGACCCGACGGGTAACTATTTGCTTGTTGGGATTGATTCAGGTATCAGCTCTGAGGTTTCGTTATATTATTTTGATAAAGATGCCAAAACACTCTCAGAGATTAATGAGCTTGCTTCGCTTTCTGATATTGAAGCAATTCGATGGTCACGAAGTGGCGATTATGCTGCATGGGGCAAAGACAATGATGATGTTGTTGTCGCTGGCCTGGGCAAAGGCGTTTATTATTTTGAAGATACGGTTTTGATGCTTAATTCTGATGCTCGTGTTAGGTGTGATATGTACTTTAGCGGAACATGTTGCGTTATGGGTAATGGAAAGCAACTTGCCGTTAATAATGGGGCAACGATGTTTGTCAGACCGGGGGCATATGTAACGTTTCAAGATATCATCTTAGATGAGTTTGGTCGCGATAAATTGGCCTGCATGAGTGACGATGGAGACATTAGATTCAAAAATGCTCGTCTGGTGCTTTCTGATAATTATTCATTTTCTAAGGGAGCCTTTTCGATACATGATGGTGTTGAAATTACGGGCACGCAAGTGTTTGCTTATTCTGCAGCGCGTACCAGCACGGTTTATTCATTAGCAACGTTGCTGTTTGATCGAGATACAACGTTTAGTTATGATCCACGACGAGCTCGGGCAGACCTTATTTATTTTGAGGATGCTTCCTCTATGTTGGTTCTGAATGGTTGTACACTTCACTCAACGCATACTGGCTTATGTTTGCAAGATGGTATGGTGATTTTTGATGATAAGGTGACGGTCAGCAGTGAGTCGCGTACATTTTCTGAAGACATGGTGTTAAAGTCAAGTTTAGACATACGCGTGCTTGGTGGTGCGCTGCTAGATGTATTTGGGCGTGTTCGTTATGAATAATCATAGCTATCTAAGAAAAATTATTCTCTGTCTGCATTTTTTGTTGTTGTTTATTTGCAGCTGTCAGGCACTTGTGGTTGGCTCAAACGCTGTTTTTTCTCGTGCGTCAGAAACGGTGTTTTCAGCAGTCGATTCAGATAATAAAATGATTGGCTTTGTTGCTATGGAAGATGGTTTTACCTTACAAGATAAAATGACAACTTGTTCGTTTGATGCTTTTTTTCCTGTCTCAGGAAATGTGAATTTGAACGGTGGAAAGTTATACCTTACGCAAGATCTTATTTTTTCTAACACATATAAAATAAAAAGTCCTGGTCGGATATACGGTAATAATGATTATGCTGTGACATTGGGTAAACAGCTAGGTGAGATAGTTTTACCCAATGTTTCTCAAAATGGTTCGCTAATCAGTATTACGTCTAAAGATATGCAGGACGATGTGTTCTCAGTCGACTGGTCACACGATAGTCAATACCTGGCTGTTGGTATCGATGGGAATGGCGGTTTAGATGAACTACAGGTTTTATATTTTGATGGATCAACATTGACAAAGACCCAGGGGGTGGACTTGGGTAAGGATGTGCTTAGTGTTCGCTGGCATCCATCGGATCATTACCTAGCAATTGGACGCCAGTCGGGTTCGGGTGCTGAGTTTTGTGTGTATTATCTCAATGTTTCAAATGGTACTTTTACTTTGCAAGATTCGGTTGAGCTAGGCAGCCGCCGTGTTTATGCAACCGGGTGGACTCCAGATGGTGCCCACGTATTGACTGGATTGTCAAGTGGAACTGATGAGTTACGCCTTTATTCATTTTCGACAGGTTCTGGAACTTTGACAGAGGTTGCAACGGCTGATTTTGCAACAAACAGACATGTTAATATGGATGCGTTGTCTTGGTCTCCATGGGGAGATTATTTTGCAGTTGGAACGCGGCGAGATACAGATGCGGGAGTAACAGAGTTACTGTTGTATGAATTTGACGGGGCTAGTTTGACATTGACCGTCAGTGTTGATTTGAATGCAGATGTTGAAGCGGTTTCATGGTCACCTACAAGCTCGTACATAGCTGTAGGAACTGATACCGGGTCTGAGCGCGTTAAGATGTATTTTTATAATCATTCTGCGGGCAGACTTGAACTTAGAATTTCTGAAAGTGAATCACGTGAGGTTGAAGATTTACACTTTGATCCATCAGGCACGTTGTTGGCAACAGGCCTAGATGCTGGGAGTAGTTCAAAAGTCAAGGTGTATAGTTTTGATGCAGGTTCCGAGGTGTTAACTTTTCTTGATGAAGTTGCCTCGAATAATGATGTTACCACAGTACGGTGGGCTCCAAACGGACAGTGTATAGCACACGGTAGTAAAAATGATAATGTGGTAGTGAGCAAGTTTTTAATGGAGGGGTTTCTTTTTGATAATTTGACACTTGTGCTGTGTGATGATGCTCGGTTCATCGAAGATGTTTTTATAGATGGCACGTGTAAAATAGTGGGCAATGGCAAGAAACTATCAATTAACGATGGTAAGTCAATTTTTGTTCGTCCATCAGCAAATCTGACCATTGAAGACGCATGCTTGTCGAATTTTGGGCAAGGTAAGCTTGTTTGTATGGATGATTCTGGTGGTATCGTGTTAAAAAATACGCAAATAACACTTTCTCGAGATTATACCTTTTCACACGGGGCGGTGGCGTTTGAGGATGAAGTGTTGATATCTGGAACGAGTAAGTTTGTTTATGCATCTTCGCGTTCAAGCACGATTAATTCAGCATCTGTGGTTAAGTTTGATCGAAGTGTTACGTTGAGCTACAACCCTGGGGTTGCGCGCAAAGACTTGTTGTACTTTGACGACTCAACAGCAATGTTGTTTTTTAATGGATGTAATCTTCATGCTACGCATACGGGTCTTGAGCTGAGTGGGGGTATGCTCGTCTTTGATGGTAGCGTCTCAGTGAGCAGCGAGGCCAGAAATAGCGCTGAATCGGTTGTTTTTAAATCAGATCTTGACGTCAGAGTCTTGGGGAATGCTACTATAAATTTATATGGGATTATAACGTCAGATTAAAATAATACGTGGCTTGTATTAAAAATTATTTGTGTAAAAAGGAGAGAGTGTGATGAAAAGGTCGTTGTGGGGAGTGCTATATTCGCTTCTTATTTTATGGAGCACATCTCTGTTTGCAGGTTTCAATTTTTCCCACAAAAATTCTACCGTTTCGGTTGGGGATGCTAAGTTTCTGGTTAATCAGCAAATTACTGGCTGGAACGGAACGCTTATTCAAGATGGGAGCGTGACGGGACAGCCGATTGTATTTGATAATGGTTGCCTAGAAAAAAATGGTACTCCTGCGCTCATTAAGGGTACTTATGACGGTGATAGTGGAGGACAGATTACACTTAACCAAGATGAAAAAGTTCGGGTTGATCCTGGGCAGTTTATGCCATCTGTTACGGTATTGCGCAGTGGTAACAGGCTTGAAGGACAGCCTATTTTTTCAAATATGAATGGAGTAACGTTACTCCATGAGCTGAGTGAGTTGACGGTTGCTGTCAATGGAAAGTTTGGCAGTAATATTGTGCTGAATAATGGCAGAGTGATTCTTGATAGTGATCTTCATCTAGCTGATGATAAAACAATTTCTGGTTCAGGTAGGGTTAATCTGAACAACCGTCGCGTTACCTTTGGGGGAAGTGATCAAAAATTAACACACTCTATTTTTTGGGAAGATGCGACTGATATTGTGCTGTATGCCAAAATGACATTGGCGGGAACCTGGACTATTAAGGGTGCGGGGTCTGAAAAAGAAGCACATATTATTGGTAACGGCAATGTGCTAGATTTAACCGAAAGTGGCTCTATCTGGATTAAAGCTGGTACGCGACTTGTGTTAAGTGACTTGAAAGTCAAAGGGCTGGGTAAAGGGGCCTTTGTTTTTGAAGATGATGACTGCCAGCTTTGCTTGTCTAATGTTGAAATGGAGTTAGCAAATTCGTATACCTTTACTAATGGTGGTATGTACGTGGAGCGTAGCAGTACCATTGTTACCAAAGATGGATTCTTAGCATTTGATCAGAATGCTTCTCTGACCATTGATGGTTCAACGCTATGGTATGATCCATTAACCTTCCCTCGAAAAAATAATATTCAGCCGCTCGTTGATTCTGCCCAAAACTCAAATAATAAGTTTGTGAAATCGTTGAATTTTGGCAGAGTCTCTGGGGTTTGTGACGACGATGATGATGACGATGTTACTGAATGCTGTAAGCATAACAGCAACGCAATCTTAAAAGTTGTGCAAGACGTGACCAACAACAGCAATACAATCTTGACCAAGTGTGACGAGATCAAGCACAACAGTGATGCA